>JAYEJR010000127.1:0-8507 GCA_034660715.1 Campylobacterota bacterium
GCTGGCTAGATAAATATACTCTGCGTTTAGAAAAAGAGACTTTAAGCGAGTCTAAACGCCACGAGAAGATGTTAGCTGTAAATCCAAAGTACATACTAAAAAACCATATCCTTCAAGAGGCGATAGACAAAGCAAACGAGCATGACTTTAGCATGGTTAACGAGCTTCTCAAAGTCGCTTTAGCTCCTTTTGATGAACATGAAGAGCTAGAACATCTCTGTAAACCAACTCCTATGAAGTCTAAGAACATAAAACTCTCATGTTCGTCGTGAAATTAGCTAAAAAAGTTTATTATTTGTTACTTCTAATAAAGGATTAGAGATAGTTTAGTTAAAATAAGAGAAGTAACTATTAATAAAAGTAGGTAATATGAAACTTCTGAACCGATCTCTACTTGTTATCACCTTACTATTTACATCTGTATTCGCTACTGATAGTAAAACTATTTACTTTACTCCATTACCTATGAAAAATGAGAAAAAAACTATAGAAGAGTTTTTACCTCTTATGGACTATATGGAGAAAGAATTATCCCTAAAAATTAAATTTAATTATAAAAAGGATTACAGTGATATCCTAGATGGATTTATAGATGGAAGCATAGATATAGCTTATCTTGGACCACTCCCTTTTGCTACCTTAAAATCAAAATACCCTTACATAAAACCGATAGTAGCATTTAAACATCAAGATGGAACTATCAGTTATAGATGTGTAATCTCAAAGTTCTCAAAAGATAAGTTTGATCCAAGTCAGCCTCTAAGAGTTGCATTAACACAAACTCTCTCTACATGTGGATACTACTCTACACAAAAGCTTCTCCAAGAGAGGTTTGGAATCGACCTATCAAAACAAAAATATAGCTATGAAATGTCACATACTAATGCCCTTATAGGGGTTATGAAAGAGAAGTTTATAATTGCAGGCTCCAGTGAAGATATAGCTAAAAAACATGAATCACTTGGTATGGAAATAATAGCTACAACTGAGCCACTACCAGCATTTTCAATCGTTGTAAATACAAAAACACTTTCTGTAGATGAAATCAAAAAGATTTCACAGACACTCTTAAATATTCCTCATAAAAGATATAAAACTTTAGGGAAACGAGTTCAGTATGGTGTTTTACCAGTAAGTGAAAAACTATATGATACTATAGATACAGAAGAGATAATTCCTCAAAAAGGAAATATACAGTGAAAATAAAAATTTTAATATTTAGTATATTTTTGAGTCTATTTGGTGCTTTTTTATATATCAATATGGAAAGTATAAAAGAGAACACTATTAATCAGCTCAACGAACATTCTCGACTTACAATAAAGTCCACTTATAATGCAGTTATTGATACTTACGAGATTGCTGCTAAAAAAGATTTTAACTCTTTAATGAAGAATAAGAAAGTACTGGAAATTTTACATAAACTAAAGAACTCTAAAGAGTTAAGCGAAAGAAATGTATTAAGAGGAGAGCTCTACAGACAGTTATATAAATCTTATGACATAATGAGAGAGATGCATGTAAGACAGTTTCATTTACATACTGATGAAGGAAAAAGTCTTTTACGTATGCATCTTCCTTATGAAAGTGAAGACTCCCTTATGGACTTTAGAAGATCTATTCGTGTAGCAAACACTGAATATAAAAGTGTGATAGGTTTTGAAGGTGGACGGGTTTTTCCAGGGTTTCGGTATGTATATCCTATCGTGGATAAGGGTCAGCATCTTGGAAGTGTAGAGTTTTCCATAGCTTTTGAAGGTATAGAGGCAAAACTATCTAGTCTACTACCTATGCACAGATACCAACTAATGATGTCAAAAAAAGAGAGCTACGATAAAGTCTTTACATGGCATAGAAGTTTCTTTTCTGTTTCAGGAGTCGGGTCTTCTTATTATGTTGAAAATCCAGAGTTATCTATCATAACAAAACGAAATCTAGAGAATAATTTAGTATCTGACTTAGCAAGTAAGGTCTCAGCTGCACCAGATTTTTATAAGAAACTTAATGAACATAAAGATTTTACAATATACACTATAGAGGATGGTATAGCATACACAGTTGATTTTTTAGATATGAAAAATACGGATAATGTTCATGCTGGGTATATAGTATGCTTTGGGGAAGAGAAAGAGATAGTTGATATTATTAATGACTATAATATATACTATTTAGTTGCATTTTTCTTGATAGTCGTTGTTTTTGTTCTTGTGCTTATTATAACAAAGCAGATAACAAAATTACGCCAAACGAAAAATAATTTACAACATATAAACAACTCCCTATATGAAGCTCAAAAAATAGCTCACTTTGGTACTGTAGAGTATAACCATGAAAAAAAGAAGTACTACTTAAGTGATGAGGTGTATAACATTTTTGGAACATCACCTGAAGTAATGAAACCATCTTACGAAGCTCTTTTATCTCGTGTTCACCCAGATGATGTAAAAATGGTACATAAAGTATATACTGATTCTATAAAAAACAAATCTAAATATCAAGTGCAGCACCGCATCATTAAAGATAACAATGAAATAATTTTTGTTGAAGAACATGGGACTCATGAACTCAATGAAGATGGCAAGATTGTAAAAAGTATAGGTAGTATATACGATATCACACATCAGGCAAGAGAGTACAAAAATCTAGAGAGATTTATAGATCTTCAAAACGCCATCGTCATTTTGACAGATGGTAATGTTTTCCAGTTTGCAAACAAGAGTTTTTATAACTTTTTTGGCTTTGAAAATCTAGACTCTTTTAAAGAAGAACATGACTGTATATGTGAGCTGTTTATCACACAAGAAGGTTTCTTTAGTTTAGATAATGTGGCAGAGGATAAAGAGAACTGGATTGAGAGTTTGATGGAACTCTCTGCAAGAAAAAGAGTTGTATCAATGCTAGATAGTACATCTACTCCTCATGCTTTTAATGTGATGATCCACAGGTATAATGAGAGTGTGTATGAGATAGAGTTTAATGATATTAGTGACTCAATGATGGAAAAATTTCAACTTGAAAAACAACTAAATCGAGATCAACTTACTAAAGCATATAACAGAGTCTATTTTGAAACAAATATAGAAAATCTGATAAAATCAAATAGAAATAAAAATGCAAAAACAGGAATAGTATTTTTAGATATAGATCATTTTAAAAACATAAATGATACTTATGGACATGATGTTGGAGATGAGGTACTCATCTCTTTAGTAGCATTAATTAATGAGCAGATTAGAGGGTATGACTATTTAGTACGATGGGGTGGTGAAGAGTTCATTATCATCGCAAGAGTTGAATCACTTATAGGTATTGAAAAAATGACAGAGAAATTAAGAGCGAAGATTCAAAGCTATAGTTTTAAAAGTATACCAGAGCTGACTTGTAGTTTTGGTATAGCTATACATGAAGATGAAGAGCCGATAAAGTCAACAGTGAGTCGTGCCGATGATAAGCTTTATGAAGCAAAAGAAACTGGACGAAACCGAGTAGTTATCTAGATACAAAGAAGAGCTTATAACTATGGTAAAATAAGCTAAATAAATGCGGAGTAAGAGTCATAGATACAAATTTTAATAGCCAACAGCATAGAGAAGTTCAAAGTGAAGATGGTTCTTTCACAGCTTACTCAAAAGAGTATGATGAGCACTATCACTCTACGAAAGATGGAGCACTTAAAGAGTCGTATGAGAAGCATGTTATACCGGCGTTTAGTGCATTAGCAGACAAGCAAGAGGTGACTATCTTAGACATCTGTTATGGTTTAGGTTTTAACACACTTTGTACACTTCTTTTCTACAAAAAACATGCTCCTGATGTAAAGTTAAATATCTATTCTCCAGAGCTCGATACGAGCCTTGTAAAATCACTTAAACACTTTACCTATCCAAAAGAGTTTGATGGTTTAAGGGATATTATTATTGCGTTAAGTGAAGATGGCGTTTACACAGATGAGAGCCTTTATATAGAACTATACTTAGGTGATGCAAGAGAGTATCTAAGAGATTTAAAAAAGAGATTTTCTCATGAAGAGCAGGGTTTTGACATAGTCTATCAAGATGCTTTTTCTCCAAGTGCGAACCCTATTCTCTGGACGAAGGAGTATTTCTCAGATATAAAAGAGTTAGTCAAAGAGGATGCTGTTATAACAACCTACTCAATAGCTTTACAAATAAGGTTAGCACTTTATGAAAACGGTTTTAATATCTACCTGAGTAAAGCAGAGGGAATCCGACCATCTACTGTTGCCTCTATGAGCAGACTGGAGACTCTTGAAGCAGTAGATATGGAACATAAAATATCTTGTAACAAAGATGTAAAACCCCTCTCAGATACTCAACTATGAAACATATCTTTTTAGTCTGGCTTTTATGCTTAAGTATACTCCATGCTAAAAGTGTCGAAGAGATAGCCCAAGAAGCACATATTGCGAGTATTAACACACTACTCATCTTTACCTCTCAAGAGGGTTTAAACTCAGGTCTCTATCACTTTAGTGAAGTTGGTGCAGATATGGAAGTTTATCACCTTCCTTTTACATATCACTTTGAGTCAGATACCAATATAAACTACTTTATAGTTGGAAATGTCGGCTATAGTCGTGTGTTTATCTCTGATGATGTAGAGATACCTCCAAACTCTAGACTCGATTATGATAACCATCTTCGTACATATACTGGTGGACTAGGTGGCGGAGTAAGGTACAAGTTCTCTTCTGGCTTTAGTATTAGTGGTGGGCTAGAGCTTATCTACTCAAAGTCAGGGGCAAGTGTGAAGAAACCTGATGATGACACGGGTGAGGCGATAGAAGATTTTTTTAATCAAAACTATAATGACAACCTCAGTTATGAGGCCTTTGCAAATCTAGAGTATAGACCTACAATCAATGAGTACAAACCTTATGTAGTATTAACATACAAAACATATGAAACAAAATCAACATTTAATTTTGATGAGCTAAATTCATTTAAGAGTGATTCAACTATCTGGACTCTCTCTTTAGGAGTTGAGTCTGCAAAACTGATGGCGTTTGAGAAAAACTATATCACTCTAGAGGGATATTACCATGCTAATTATTTGGATGGTAATGTTAAAGAAGTAGTAAAGTTTGATACATACAATACTTTAGGTGGAGTAGCTTACTTCTACACACCAGGTGGTCCGTGGTGGGCTTCTAGATTTTTCTTAGAGTTAAGCACAGTTCAATCAAGTGGACTAGAAGGGTATAATGTAGGAGTTGGTTTTAGCTTAGACTTTTAGTCGTTGATGATACTTAAAAACTCTTCCCCATACTGCTCATACTTCTTTAAACCTATTCCGTTTACTTCAAGCATCGTTGTTTTATCTGTAGGTTTGTCGTTTGCTAAATGTTTGAGTGTTTTGTCTGTAAAGATGATGTAGGCAGGAACACCCATATCTTGTGCAAGTTGACTGCGTTTAAGTCGTAACTCTTCAAACAGCTCCTCATCATAGTCAAACTCTTTATCTTGTTTTACTTTTTTCTCTTTGACATTGATGAGTAAACGCGAAGACTTTATGTCTACAGTATTTAAAGACTTTAAAACCTCTATAGCTGCATTTGTGAGTTTTAAAACACTGAAGTCACCTAAAGTTACTATTTTGAGTTCTATGAGGCGTTCAACTACAACAAACCACTCTTTTTTACTAAGTTCAAGACCTATACCATATACTGAGAGTTTATCAGCACCATTGGCTAGTAGTTTCTGCTCACTAGAGCCACGTAAAATATCTATGATGTAGTTCTTTCCAAAGCCTTGGTCTGTTTTGTAGACAGTTGAGAGTATCATCTGTGCTTCTTTAGTGATGTCTTGGCGTTTATCGTCTGAGTTGAGACAGTTATCACATCTATCTCTACACTCATCGAGTGTATCATCAAAGTATTCGGCAAGCTGTTTATGAAAACATATTTCACCTGTTGAGTATTTGTAAATCTGGTCTATTTTTGTCTCTAAATGGCTCTTATACTCTTCGTTAGTTATGTCTAGTAAAAAGCGTTTATGAAGAACCATATCTCCGGCATTAAAGAGAAGTAGTACTTCACTATCTTCTCCATCTCGTCCTGCTCGTCCTATCTCTTGGTAGTAGTTTTCTTGAGATTTTGGAAGTGACATATGTACTACAAATCGGATATCACTCTTGTCTATTCCCATACCAAACGCGATAGTAGCAACCATGATATCTATCTTGTCATTTACAAATATTTTGAAGTTTTGCTCGCGCACATGTTGAGGGAGTCCAGCATGATAAGGAAGAGATTTGTATCCACTTACATTTAAAAAACTTGAGAGCTCTTCTGCTTTTTTACGTGAACTAACATAGATGATACCTGACTCGTTAGTATGGCGTGAGAGAAAGTTTTTGAGTTGAGCTTGACCGTTACTGATACGGCGTTGTGCAGAGATGAAGATGTTTTTTCGAAAGATTTTTCCCTTAAGCAGAAGAGGCTCTTGCATCTGAAGTTCACGCATAATGTCATCAGTTACATTATCAGTGGAGGTCGCTGTAAATGCTGCTATAGTAGTATGAGGAAAGTTAGATTTTAGGTTGCCTAAAGAGCGGTAATCATCACGAAACTCGTGCCCCCACTGACTTATACAGTGTGCTTCATCGATAACAAAAAAGTTGATGTTTAGTTGATGAAGTATGTTTATCGTATTTCCGTTGTTGAGTCTCTCAGGAGAGAGGTAGAGAAACTTCAACTCTCCTCTAAAGGCACTCTGGATTATCTCATCTACCTCTTCGTAACTCTGTGCAGAACTTATCATTTGTGCAGGTATCTGCTGGGCTTTTAGCGCTGCCACTTGGTCTTGCATAAGGGCGATAAGTGGAGAGATAACGATGGTTATCCCGTCCATCATCATGGTTGGAAGTTGAAAAACGAGACTTTTCCCACCACCAGTTGGTAGTATCATAAGTAAGTCTCGGCCATTTAAAATGGAGTCAACTCCATCTTCTTGAAGCTCTCTAAAACTGTTATGCCCAAAAATATCTTTTAAAACTTGATTTTTGATTTGTTATCCTAATATGGTACAATTGCAGTAATGGTGTGAAGGATTTCTCCTTCACTTTTTAGTATAGACGTTCGGCACAAACGACTAATACCATTACTACAATGAATAATTTCACTGGTGTGTTCTCCTTTTTGGAGACACCCTCTGAACTCCACTCCCTTAAATCACCCGTTACCGAAAGTAGAACAAACCAGTTGCACTGAAATAATTATACTTTCTTTTGAAATTTATTTAAGAAATATGGCAAAATGCAATACTTTTACTGTTTGATATAGTACTTAATTTTATCTAATAATAAGGTGTTTATTTTTCAAATAATTCGTTATTAGCACAAGATTAGCAATAAAACTCGCTCTCATGCAAAGCGGTGGGAGTGAGAAAAAGCTTGTAATGATAATGTTATACAATGCTAATACAATAATTAACAAACAAAGAAGGTGTCCATTATGCGTATTTTTTCCTTATTATTCATTTCTCTAATATTTCTTGGATGTGATGATTCTAGTTCCCCTTTGGTGCCTGCTTCGAGCAATGCTAAAACAGATTCTAATATTACAATTAGTGAGCAAGAGAGCAAATCGCTAGCGAAGGCTTTTGCCTTAAATACAAAGGTACATCTGGACATAAAAGAATCTCTAAAACGTCTAAGTGACGCTTATTCTCAAAACGAAACAACATATACATGCCAAGATGGAGGTGTGATTGAGTTTACATTTGGTGCAGATTCACTGTATCCTGCAACTATATCTCATCGATTATGTGACGATGGTACAAGATTGATTAATGGAAAGATGATTGTTGATGAAAATACAACAGCATATACAATTACTTTTAGTGGAGATAATGATATAGAGGATGATTTTTTCTACTTAAATGCTTCATTGCAATTGATGAAAATTCAAGATGGTTCAAGGGTTATACGCACTAAATCTACAAATAGCTTAACTTATGAACACTGGTTTTTTACAAGCGATATCAACTACGTGCTTCAAGGGATGAATGTAAGCTTTTTTGACTATGAACATACTCTAATGGAGGGTGTAGATATGTACAATTATTATCATGAAGGCGGAAGTGTAAAATTAGATGACAATATAATGTTTGAAGCTGTATCGGGGTTTCACTCTATGAACTGTGGAGATGATTGTGATTCTGCAGTTTTAGTGCAACTTTTTATTATCGATAACAATATGCATCATGGCAGCGTTAGCTTCAAAGAAGTAGAGTCTTCTAAGCAGATTAATATCATTGGCAATGAAGCGGAAGATATGCTTGATGTTTCAGTATCATCTGACATGTATGATCTAAACATATCAGAGTATATGTATTCTCCGAAAATGATTTAATTTATCGCTCTACCAAGAGATTTTTTTCTCACCGTTGAGCTCTTTAAGGTGTAGTGTTTCGTAGGTACCTATAGGGAGCATAGAGTACTTTTCATCACTTTTAGAGTCAATGAACTCAACAGAAGTGTGACCG
>JAYEJR010000128.1:0-1665 GCA_034660715.1 Campylobacterota bacterium
TCTAATAATTCAAAAAAGTTTGGAAAAGATGTATTAATACAATCTAAATCACTTACTTCCATACCAGATCTTAAACCTGCGATGATGAAACTCATAGCAATTCTATGATCTCCATCGCTATCAACTTTAGCTGATTTTAGTTCACCACCAACTATCTTGTAACCATCTTTATACTCATCTACTACAATGTTAGCAGCACGAAGCCCTTTAACAACAGTTGATATTCTATCTGACTCTTTTACACGGAGTTCTTCAGCATTTTTCACAAGACTTTCACCTTCTGCACAAGCCATAGCTATAGAGAGAGCTGGCAACTCATCTATAAGCCATGAAATATTATCTCCAATTACTATTGCTTTTAGTGGAGCATACTTCACACTAATATTTCCAATAGGTTCATACTTATCATCAGTTGTCTCATAAGATATATCTGCACCCATTCGCTCTAGTGCTTTAAAGGCTTCTATACGAGTAGGGTTTAGTGTTACACCTTCTAGAACAATATTTGACCCTGGAGTAATAGCTGCTGCTACTGCAAAAAAGAATGCAGATGAAGGATCAGCTGGTACTCTAATTTTCAAAGGACTAAGTAATTTTTTCATTGGAGATATAGTTGTTTGCAAACCTTTCACTTCAATATTGGCACCCATTCCTTTTAACATTCTCTCGGTATGATCACGAGAGAGTTCTGGTTCAGTGTATGTACAGACACCATCAGCACGAAGAGCTGCTAGTATCATACAAGATTTAACTTGTGCGGAAGCTATCTTACTATTATAGTTAAAAGATTTAAGGGAAGAGCCCCGAATAGAGAGAGGAGCAAGATCTCCATCTTCACGACCATCCACATTTGCACCAATATTTATAAGTGGTGCAGTAACTCTTTTCATAGGACGAGAACGAAGATATTTATCACCAGTTAAAACAAAATGACCATTTGCAGAACTTAAAAGTCCACAAAAGAGTCTCATTCCTGTTCCTGAGTTTCCACAGTCTAAAACTTCAAAGCTCTCGTTAATACCTTTAGATGATATTTTGATAACCTTGCCATCATCTACAACTTCAGCACCAAGGTTTTTAACTATTTCTAAAGAGTTCATCGTATCTTCCGCTCTAAGAAAGTTTTCTATACTGCTTGTGCCTTGTGCAAGCATAGCAAACATAACACTACGATGAGAAATAGACTTATCCGGAGCTATTTCACTTATTTTTAAAGAAAAAGCAGATGAAGGAGAGACTATTACTTTACTCATCTAAGACCAATTCCTAGTTCGCTTTCAAGTGCTTTTAAGACACTATCCATTGTTGAAATAATATCTTCTTCTTCTAAAGTTTTTTCATGAGACTGAAGTACAAAACGTATACTCAAACTCATATTTTCAGCTAAATCCTCATCGCTATACTTATCTACAGGGTAAAAACGAACAAGTTCTTTCGTTGCACTTGTTTCAATTACACTTTTAACTTTTTCATAACTCATAGCTTCGGGCATAATCAAACTTAAATCTCTAAAAGATGCTTGATACTTTGAAGTTTTTACAGCTGATTTGAGTTCATAAGGTATCTTTGAAAAATCTAGCTCACACATAAAAGTAACGTCTAAGTCGTACTCTTTTTCAACATTTGGATGCACTCTAAAAAGCTCACCAACTACTTCACCCGCTA
>JAYEJR010000129.1:0-1660 GCA_034660715.1 Campylobacterota bacterium
GGAGACTTTTGCTATAGCAAAACAAGCATTTGAGGCGGAGTGCGACATAGTAATGTGTGATAATATGACACCCCAGCAGATAAAAGAGATAGTGGCTTACAGAGATAAAAACTATCCACATATACTTTTAGAAGCGAGTGGAAATATATCGTTAGAGACTATTGAGTCTTATGCTCAGAGTGGCGTGGACGCTATAAGCTCAGGTTCACTCATCCATCAAGCAAACTGGATTGATCTTTCTATGAAGATGGATTAGGTATATGATATAATCAAGCATAATATTTTTAAATTTCTAGTTCCCATGCTCTGCATGGGAATTGATAGTTGTATTCATTCCCGTCGAGACAATGGGAACGAGAGAAACTCCACTCAAAAGTATAAAAATGGTAATCGTGACGATTTGGAAGAATATAAAGTTTAGATAAGATTATGATATAATTGTAAAAGTAATGTATTGTATATACAAAAGGATGATAAATCAAACCCTTTGAATGGAATGAAGAGAAAAACAAACTCTTAAAGCAAACGAGAAATATCTGTTTTGAAGATGTTTTACTTAGCTTAAAAGATGGAAAAATATTAGATATTATTGAACATTTTAATATTGAAAAATATCCAAATCAAAAGTTGTTTATCTTAAGTATTCGAGCATATACTTATTATGTTCCTTTTGTCGAAGATGATGAGAAAATCTTTTTAAAAAATATAATACCGAGTAGAAAATATCATAAAATTTATACAAAGGATTAAGTTGTGAATGATGTAAAATTAACAAAAGACGAAGAAGAAATCGTCGCATTTATAGAAGAGGGCAAAGCTCAAAGCGTCTCAAATGTTAAAGAAGAGATGACAAAATACACGACAATGGCTAAAGAACATATATCTAAGAAAAAAGCTATCAGCATTAGGTTACCAGAGAGTGACATATATTTACTCAAACAAAGAGCATTGGTTACGGGTATAAGTTATCAAAACATTATCCAATCCTTAGTGCATCAGTATACTCATAACCAGTTAAAAGCTTCACTTTAGGAGAGAAAAGCTACTTCTTCCCATCGAGACGATACAAACGAGAGAACGAGAGAAGATGAATTAGGAATATGATATAATCAAGCATAATATTTTTAAATAGGAATAATCTGCGCATAGTCAAAAATATATATTAAATCAACTACAAACTATAAATAAAAAGTACATCACTACAGGAATAGAGATAGTTGGTCTCTTTGGTAGTGTGGCTAGAGATGAAAATAGAGATGATAGCGATATAGACATTTTATATAAAACGAAGCAAGGCATAGAAAATTTATATGATAAAAAACTAACTCTTAAAGAAGAGCTGCAAACACTATTTAAAGCTAAAGTTGATTTGGCTAATGAAAAGTATTTAAAACCTTATGCAAAAAGTTCTATAATGAAAGATTTAGTGTATGTCTAAAAATAGATTACAGTTAGCATCGATAGAAGAAGCGATACTGAAAATTATTGAATACTCAAAAGAGTTTTCAAACGCAGAAGATTTTTATCATGATGCTAAAAGCTTTGATGCATCAATGATGCAGTTTGTAGTGATAGCTGAAATGATTGAAAAACTTTCTGATGATTTTAAACTTTCACATGATGAGGTAGAGTGGCAGAAGATAAAAGATTTCAGAAACAT
>JAYEJR010000130.1:0-8262 GCA_034660715.1 Campylobacterota bacterium
TAAATAGGAGTTTTCGCTCGTCCTCTGATCCTACTCAGGGATATAGATAAAGTTAACAAGGAACCATCCTGACATGTTTTGGTTTGTGCGGTGTGTGAGGTAGATTGAGTAAATATAGACGAATTAGGAAAGACAAACAGCATTAAAGTACTGTATTTGTTCATAAGTCATATCTTCTATATTGAGATAGAAGATATACTTACAATACATTGTACAGCTTAATCAAAGGAGTGCAGTAATGAATGCTTTGTAAATATTTATTTATATTTGGAACACAAAGTACTCAAGTGAACTTTCCATGTCCATAAAGTGTTCAAAATATCTAAGTTGAAGATTCTCATAAACTCTTAGGATTTCTGCAAAGGCATATTTTTATAAAGTTTTTGTTAGACTTGCGAAAAATTTCAAGGATAGATAAATGATAGTACATATAGTAATGTTTACATTTAAAGATGAGAACAAAAAAGAAAATATAGAAAAAGCAAAAGAACTACTCAATGGATTGACTGCAAAAATTGATGAGCTTATATCTATAGAAGTTGGTGTGAACTTTGACACAGCAGATCGCGCTATGGATCTCTCTTTATACTCTAAGTTTGCATCAAAAGAGGACCTAAACTCTTATGCTATCCACCCTGAGCATCTCAAAGTAGTTGAGTTTATCAAAAGTGTAGCAAAAGAGTCTAAGGTAGTTGACTATATCTCTTAGTAGATATAGTTTTTAGAATGTAATGTTCTCGTATCTGTCATAAAGCCACTCTGCTATAGCCTGTCTCTCATCTTCTGAGAGCTTTCCTTTAAGTGATGGCATAACTCCAAACTTCTCAATAGCACCTGGATTACACATACTGTTGTCGAGGTTAGGGTTAACAACATAATCTTTTACAAATAGTATAAAGAGATGACGGTTAACATCCTCTTCCTCATCAGTAGTTTGAATGTTCTCTTTTAATCTTCCAGAGACTTCAACCATAGGTGGAGCTACCATAGTATCTATAAACTTTGATATTTCACTCTTTTTCATCATCTCGATATGACATACTTTACAGTTGTTTTTGTAGACTTCGTAGCCATCAGCAGCAAAAAGTGCTGATACTAGAAGTGAGCTTGCTAAAACTATTTTTTTCATTTTTAACCTTTATATTAGTGAACAATTATATCACAAAGTATCTTTATTACGATATTGTGATTGAGCTAATCATTTTTGTTTACTTTAATTAAACTTTAAATATTTAAGTAGTAAACTATTTTTAAGTTAATAAAAAAGGGGTATGAATGTTAAGAAAAACATTAGTAAGTGTAATCGTTTGTTTAGGTCTTTCATCAACTGTAGTTTCAGCAGGAAATACTGAGCTAAAAGAGGGAATGGGTCAGCTCTCAGGGAATGTATCAGCCCTTCAGATGGGTTTTTTTACAAATGACAAGAGTATAACTCTTGATGCAGTGAAGACATTAAGAGAAAATGTTCAGAAGTATCTTGGTGATAAAGAGAAAGTAACTAAGCTCTTACCAGAAAGCTTACAGTACAAATCAAGTATTGCTGTTAATAGTGCACAGATGATTGAAAAGAATGCAATCATAATAGAGAAAGCATTAGCAGATAAAAACATGCGAATGATAAACCGTCAAATGAGCACTCAAAAAGCTCTTCTTGAGATTCAAAACCAGTGTTTCCGTTGTCACAATCTTGTGCGTGACTGGGAATAATCTTTAAGCTTATATACAGAGAAAGCTTCTTCTCTGTATGAGTGACGATAAAACAAAATAAAAAATAGACTTAAATCGTCAAACTACTTCATAAACAACTCAACTTATTATAAATATTATAGGTACAATTCTACAAAACATTTCTAAAGGAAAAACTATGAGCGAACCAAGATTAGAAGATATCGGAGATTACAATACTCTCAAAGGTGAGAAAAAAAGAGTCGTATGGGCTGTAATAATTGCTGGATGTATTATAGGAGCTATTTATGTTATAGCTAGTAATAATTATGGGACAGTTGAAGATAGTATTAATACAACTGACACGATTAAAAATATACCTATAAAATAATAAATCACGCTAGAATTACAACAATATTTTTATAATAAAGGCAAATAGATGTTAATGACTATAGTAGGGATATATACACTCTATGTATTACTCACAATATATACAAGTATAATGCAGATAGGTTACATAAATGAGAGAAAACGCAAAGATGCAGTACTACTAAGTAGTTCAGAATTTTTAAAAGCTGGTAATTATGCGGTAGCAAAAGAAAAACTAAGTATTGCAAGCTCTTTTATTGATTATCTATTTTTTATAGCTTGGATGGGTTTTGGTATCAAACTATTACAAAAAAATATATTTTTTGCAAATGAAGCATTATTAACTATAGCTATAGTGATGGGATTTGTAGTTGTAAACTCTCTACTCTCTCTTCCTTTTGGTTATTATGAGAAGTTTGTACTCGACAAAGAGTTTGGTTTTAACAAGTCAAGTGTAGGACTATGGGTTAAAGATACTCTCATCTCATTTGTTATGACACTTGTGTTTGGTTCTTTAGTTGTTTGGGGTATATATGAGATCATCTCTAATTTCACTTTATGGTGGTTATGGAGTTTTATATTTATCTTTGGTGTAGTTATCATGATAAATATGCTTTACCCTGCGTTTAGAGCAACTTTCTTTGATAAACTGACTCCACTCCAAGATGAAGAACTTGATGGTAGTATAAAAGAGCTTATGGATAAAACAGGCTTTGTAAGTTCTGGCGTTTATGTGAGTGATGCTTCTAAACGCGATGCAAGACTCAATGCATACTTCGGTGGTTTTGGTAAGGCTAAGCGTGTAGTTCTTTTTGACACACTCATAGAGAAGTTAACTACTAAAGAGCTTTTAGCAGTTTTAGGTCATGAACTTGGGCATTTTGCACATGGCGATATATATAAAAATATCGCTTTAGTAGGGGCAATGCTTTTTGCTATGTTTGGTATTTTTGGTAACCTTCCAGAGTCTCTCTTTTTAGAGATGGGAATGAGTCAAACGCCAGCTCTGATGATGATACTTCTTATGCTTTTTATGCCAGTTCTTGGGTTTTTAATGATGCCTATCATGGGAATAGTTTCCCGTCATAACGAGTATGAAGCAGATAGAATGGGAAGTGAGTTAGGTGGTCCAGCAGGTTCTATAGAACTAGCAAATGCACTTACTAAGTTAGTAACTGAAAACAAAAGTTTTCCACTTTCTCATCCTTTATATATATTTTTCCACTATACACACCCTCCTGTACTAGAGCGTTTAAAAGAGTTGGGTGTAGATATTGATAAAAGTTAAAGAGCTTTTAAAAAACACTTCACAGTGCTTACAAAATGCAAATATAGAACGTGCTTCACGTGAAGCACAACTTCTTTTTATGGCATTTGAAAATGTTGATGAGTTATGGCTTATCACCAATCAAAACACAGAAGTAAAAGAGAAGCCAGCATTTGACTCTTGGGTTAAACGCCGTTGTGAAAATGAACCTTTTGAGTATATTACAAATAGTGTCAGTTTTTACTCTGAGACTTTTTTCATCAAAGAGGGGGCTCTTATACCTCGTCCTGAGACTGAAGTACTTATAGATAAAGTTATAGAAAACTTCTCTGATAAAGATGCGGAAGTAACTTTTGTAGAAGTTGGTGTAGGAAGTGGTATCATCTCTATCATGCTTGCAAAGCATTATGTAAATGCCAAGTTTATAGCAGTTGATATCTCTCAAGCAGCCCTTGAGATTGCAAAAGAAAATATTAAGAGACATAATCTAGAAGAGAGAATAGAACTTCGTTTAGGTTCACTGCTTGAACCTATAGATGAGAGAATAGATTATCTTGTATCAAACCCTCCCTATATAGCAAATGATGAAGAGTTGGAGTCAAATCTCTCTTATGAACCTCAGAATGCTCTGTTTGGTGGAACTATAGGTGATGAAATCATTCAAGAACTTCTTGATGAAGTCTTAAAGAGAAAGATTAAGTTTTTTAGTTGTGAGATGGGTTATGACCAAAAAGATAAGATACAGAATTATTTAAAAAATAACAGTTATGAAAGTTTAGTGTTTTACAAAGATCTTAGTGATTTTGATAGAGGCTTTACTCTAAAGGTATAAAATGAAAAGAAATATTTACATAGATTTTACGTACTTCATCGTTTTAGCAGCATCTTTTGGTGGTGTTATAGTTTTAGGTGCATTTGTTGCACCTGTAGTTTTTCATACAGATAAGATAGTCTCAGAGATGATTATAGATAACTATAACGCTGGTATCATAATGGGAGAAATATTTCATAGGTTTTCTTACTGGGTATACTTTCTCGCTATCTTTGTAGCTCTCTATGAAGCGGCTCAGTACAAGATGGGTCAACGTGATGCTGTAGCTTTTGGTTCAGCAGTAACAGTACTTTTTGCATCACTTATGTTTAGTAGTGTATATGCTCCTAAAATTCTTGCTATGCAAGCTATGGGGCGAGAGGCTACACAGAGTGATACCTTTGAGAACATTCATATAGCAAGTGAGATAGACTTTAAGATACTAGCAGTAGCTTTAATAGTTCTTTTTGTTAGAAGATTGATGCTGTTAAAAGTTTCTTAACACTCTTTTAACACTCCATTTGATAAACTTTACTTAACTAATTTATAAGGCAAAGCAATGAAATCAAATACTCTTTTTAAACTCCTTCTACTCTCTTTTGTTCTAACTACATCTCTCTTATCTTCTTCACAAATGACGCAAGCTCTTAAAGAGAAGAAGATATACCCAATGGGTGAAAAAATATATAATAGTAAATGTAAAAATGTTGAGATAACTAGCTATAAAACTTATGATTCTCTCTTAAACGCCATTGAAAAAGAGTCACTCTGCGGTAGTCTAAATGAGAAGCATTCAGAGGCACTTTCGCTCTATATATGGGATGTAAAAAAAGCTCCAAAAACAAAATACGAAAAATTAACAGTTACAAAAAAAGATAAGTGTCAGGTTTGTGGAATGCATACACACCATTATCCTACATGGGTAACTCGTATTAAGTATCCTAAAGGTGAAACTTATAACTTTGATGGTGCGAAGTGTATGTTCAAGTTTTACTTTAACAATGTAGAAGGTATCACTGAAGTTTTAGTACAAGACTACTATACACTAGAGACTCTTGAAGCTAGAGATTCTTACTTTGTTGTTGGTTCTGATGTGTATGGGCCTATGGGACATGAACTTATAGCATTTAAAGATGAAAAAAGTGCAAAAACTTTCTCTTTAGAACATAAAGGAAAAGAGGTACTTTTCTTTGATGAGATAACAGAATACATGGTTCGTAGTCTTGGCAGGTAAGATAAATTTTTATCTACTTGAGTATACCTATAGATATATTCTTCGTTATAAATTTAAAAACCTCTTTATAACAGTAGTTATGAGTCTTCTTGTTGGACTCTTAGCTTCTGTCTTTTTTATATCAAACGCCATGAAAGATGAGTATAACTCTATACTTAACAACTACCCAGATATCATCATCACAAATCAAAAAGCTATGAAAGAGAGTACGATAGAAGAGTCTCACAGTGCAGAGTTACTTGAACTCAAAGGTGTAAGTAGTGTCGTAGGGAGAGTCTGGGGAAAATACTACTTTTCTAGTGGGGATAAAGTATTTACACTATTAGCTAAAGATGAGTTTGAAACATATATAAATCCACTTTTAAATAACACACCAACTCTTAGCAAGGACTCGATGTTAGTTTCAAGAGGTGTGAGGGAGAGTTTAAAACATGGCTATTATGATGAGTACTTTAACTTTATCAAGTCCGATGGAACTCTAAAGAGAGTAGATGTAAGTGGTACTTTTGATGGGGGAAACACTTTAGAGAACTCCTCTTTTATCATTATTTCAAAAGAGGATGCTAAAGAGATATTTGATTACAAAGAGGATGAAGTTACTGACCTGGCTGTAAGTGTTGCAAACAAGAATGAAGTTGGCTACATAGCAGGCAAAATTATGACTCTTTTACCAAATGCTAAAGTAAGTATAAAAGATGACTTACGAGTAAAGTATGAGAATATTTATAACTTAAGAAGTGGTTTCTTTCTTACAATCTTTATCATTACATTTTTTACATTTTTTATGATTATTTACGATAAAGTGAGTGGTTTAAACAGTGAGCAAAAACGCGAGATAGGAGTACTTAAAGCATTGGGTTGGAGAGTTTCAGATGTGTTAAACTCTAAACTCTATGAAGGTTTAATTATAAGTCTATTTTCATACATAGTAGGTATTTTGATGGCGTTTGTATATGTTTACATATTTAATGCACCACTTCTTAAAAATATATTTTTGAATAACTATGATATTTTAAGTGACTTTAGAATTTACTTTAGTGTTGATTATGAGACACTTGCACTACTCTTTTTCTTAAGTGTCCCCATCTATATAGCAGCGACTATTATTCCTTCTTGGAGAATTGCAACCCTTGAAGCAGACGAGGTAATGAGATGATTGAGCTTAAGTGTGTCTCTAAAAGTTATGAAAATAGTGTAGTAGCATTAAATGAAGTGAGTCTAGAGTTTAAAGAAGGTGAGCTTATTGTCCTTAAGGGTGTAAGCGGAAGTGGAAAGAGTAGTATACTCTCACTTATAGCAGGTCTATCTAAACCTACAAGTGGTGAAGTGATCGTTGATGGGAAAAAGATCTCTAAGATGGCTGATCATTTTGTAAGTGTTTATAGACGAGAAAATATCGGTTTTGTTTTTCAAAAGTATAATCTTATCAGTACATTAACTGTTAGGGAAAACATATTACTTCCCTTGGTTCCTCTAAATCTACCAAGAGTAGAACAAGAGAAGAGAGTGGAAAATGTTTTATCCATTTTTGATATAAGCGAGAAAAAAAACATACTTGTAAAAAATCTCTCTGGTGGTCAGCAACAAAGAACGGCAATCGCTCGAGCAAACATCAACGATCCTAAAATTATCTTAGCGGATGAACCAACAGCAAATCTTGATGAGAAGTTATCTTTAGAGTTTATAGAGATGCTCCAAGAGTTAAAATCAAAAAAGAGAACCATTGTTGTGGCAACACACGATCCGCTATTTTTTGAGCTGGAGTTTGTTGATAGGGTTATTGAACTTAAAGATGGAGAGTTACTCTAGTGACACTACTTCCTGAAATACTAACTATTTATATACTAAACTTTCTTTTTCTTATTTTCTCTTCTGTCGCGTTTTATCTAAGTCTGCAGATCGTGAAGCGATGGGACTTTAGTGCTACTACCTCTTTGCAGTACTCCTTAGAAAAAAAGAGCTACCTTGGCAGCACTATTATCAAGTATATGTTTTACATTAAGTTACCATTATTTCTCTTTTTTGTATTTACACTAGATAAGATATCTTTTATCTTGCCTGGTGCAATGTGTGGAGCAGGTGTTGTAGACTCAAACGAGTATGCTACAGCATTGATGTTTTTAAAGGTCATAAATCTTTATCTTTTTGCTTACTGGATACTTCTTGATGGGGAAGATATGAAAGAAGAAAATCAACCCTATCTTAAAAGAAAGTTTACTATTTTTATAGGCTTTTTCGCTCTTTTAGTAGTAGAGATTATTTTAGAGACTATTATGTTTAGTTCTATAGATGTGGAGAGTGTTGTAGACTGCTGTGGAGCTATTTTCTCTCATAGCAATGATACTTATCTCTCAAAGGTCTTAAACCTTCCTACAGAGCTTCTGCTAACTCTTTTTTATATGAACTTTATATTGCTTACTGTAAGTGCCTTTTTTAAACGCCATCTACTATTTGCATTTTTAAACTTACTTTTTATCATGATATCATTAGTATCATTAGTCGCATTTTTTGGTACATATATATATGAGTTACCGACACATCATTGTCCATTCTGTTTTTTACAAGTTGAGTATAACTATGTTGGCTATTTTCTTTATGCAGTTCTGTTTTTAGGAACATTTAATGGTCTAGTAGTTGCATTTATAAACTTTAAAAAAGAGGAACTAGTTAAACGCTATACAAATTCCTTACTTTTTAACTTTATATATTTAACCGTTGTGACTCTCTATCCTGTGATTTATTATATAAGGAGTGGCGTTTGGATGTAACTTGGGTTGTGAGAACTATCTTCCACCAAACTTGTCATGCCACCACTCAGATGGAGAGTAGGTCGCTTTTTTGATACTCTCTTCATCAAATGGAAACTCATAAGCGCTGCAGTAGGCTAAAACAGTCTCATATGCATCATTTATCTGC
>JAYEJR010000131.1:0-8217 GCA_034660715.1 Campylobacterota bacterium
AAGATGATCAACAAGAGATAGAGAAACTCAAAACTTACGAAGAAGATGAAGCTGGTTCGTACATGCAGCTAGAACTTTTCACTGCATATAAGCATGAGATAGTTCAGGACGTCATCAAGCGTTTTGCCCGTCTGCGTAAAGAGAATGAAGTTGAAAATGTTCAGAACCTTTTCATAACCGATAAAGATAACAAACTAAAGTATGCTGTTGGGCTAGACGACCTGCTTATTTTTGATTTTTCTAAAACCGTCATAGAAAACATAAATGCCAGTGATGAGAGTTTTGAGCCTATAAAAGCAACGGACACTGAAGATATCAAAGAAGTTGTGCATATCTTTGAAGAGTATGACCTCTCTGTTTTAGCGATAGTAAACGCTTATGGCGTTTTACTCGGTCGTATCACTTCGGATGATATCTATGACATCATTAACGAGCACGCAACAGAACAGATGTATAACCTTGCCGGGCTTGATGATGAAGCCGAAGAGGATGAAGAGATATTTCCCGCTGGGAAAAAACGTGCAACATGGTTGGCGTTTAATCTTCTCACAGCCATAGCTGCTTCACTTGTGATAGGGCTTTTTGCTGATACTTTAGAGAGTATGGTGGCGTTAGCTGTTTTGATGCCTATAGTCGCTTCTATGGGTGGAAATGCTGGAACACAATCTCTTACTGTTGTAGTGCGTCAGTTAGCCCTTGGCGACATCTCCCAAGGCGATGCAGTGAGGATTATCAGAAAAGAGGTCATCATCTCTCTTTTAAATGGACTTTTCTTCGCTATAATAATAGGAATAATCGCATCACTCTGGTTTGACAAGGGAATGCTTGGCGTTGTTATCGCCATCAGTATGCTTATAAATCTCTTTATAGCAGGTTTTTTTGGTGCGACTATCCCTCTTCTTTTAAAGAGAATGGATATAGATCCGGCGATAGGTAGTACGGTTATACTTACAACTATTACAGATGTTGTTGGATTTTTTAGCTTTTTAGGTTTAGCGACCTACATACTTTTATAAATAAAATTAAGGATAATGTAAACATTGGATTTATTGATACTATATTTCACTCTCGCAGTAGGAATATCATTTTTATGCTCGGTGCTTGAAGCTGTTCTTCTCTCTGTGAACATGTCATACATAGCTGTTTTAGAAAAAGAGAAACCAACTATAGGAAAACTTCTTAGACTTCATAAAGAAAATATAAACAAATCTATAGCTTCGATATTGATTTTAAATACAATCGCTCATACACTTGGTGCTGCAGCGGTTGGTGCACAAGCAGCTGCTCTTTTTGGAAATGATGCTGTTGTGATAATCTCTATGGTTATGACTTTTGCTATACTATTTTTATCAGAGATTATTCCTAAGACTATCGGTGCTGTTTACTGGAAAGAGCTAGCTCCTCTCTCTGCGCACTTTATTAGAGTGTTTATTTGGTTAACTTACCCAATCATTCTCTCTACACTTTTTATAACTGATAAGATTTCAAAGGGAAGAGATGATGCAAACTCACTCACAAAAGAGGAACTCTTAGAGAGTATGCTTTTGAGCGAGGATGAGGGTGTTATCGATGAGAAAGAGTCTGATGTTATAGAGAATATTCTCAACCTTGATAATATTAAAGTAAATGAGGTTCTCACTCCAAGAAGTGTTGTATTTGGTATAGATGAGAGCATGAGTATAAAAGAGGTTATCGAAACCCAACCTGCTATCTTTAAGTTCTCTCGGATACCTGTTTACAAAGGTAGTATAGAAGATGTAACTGGGCTGGTACTCACTAAAAAGATATTTAAACAAGCACTTGAAGATGATAGTGTAACTATAGAGACTATTAAGAAAAAAATTGTCTCTATAAATGAAAATATTCCTGTGAGTAAAGCACTTGATATGCTTATAGCAAAAAAAGATCATATGTTTTTGGTTATAGATAACTATGACCAAACAGAGGGAATCTTAACTCTTGAGGATTGTGTTGAGACTATCTTAGGTGTTGAGATTATGGATGAGAGTGATACTACTGAAGATATGCGTGAACTTGCCAAACGCAAGATGAAACTTAAACGTAAAGAGAAAGAAGATACATAAAAAGCGTTATGCCTAAAAAGCCTGATTTACACTAAACTACTCCTGCCTTTTTTTGTATAACATATTGTCCACCAAAAACTGTAAACTATATTCGCTAGAGGGTTAAGAAGCTTCATCTTACATTCCTGGGATTCTAGGGATTTTTCCTAGTTTAGAGTTACGGCAGTAAGAACCCCAACCTTTTTTAAGCCAGTGCCCTATGATAGGCATAGGAAGCATAAATGCTCTCTTCTCATCTCTATAAACAAAGGCTGCTCCATCTCCTGTATCCATAACACAAAGGATGTTGAGGTGTTTATGATAGCCTTTAAAATTCGTAAGTCCCTTGTCTCTTTGAGAGATATTAAAAGCGACATTTTTTGCCATCACTTCAGCAACATGCCCTTGCTTCGCACGCCAATCATAACCCTCTAATGATGCGATATCACCGATAGCATAGATGTTTGTCATCGTAGCATCTTCATCAAGGACATTTGAGAAGTCATCTGTTTTGATAAAACCAGCTGGATTAAGAGGCAGGTCAGAGTTTACTATCACTTCATGCCCCGTACCAGCTGGGATAAACATAGTGAAGTCGGACTCTAGTTTAGAGTTGTCTTCAAAGATAATACCATCTTTTTCAAAGGAGCTTATTCTTCTTCCAAAGTGCTGTTTGAGTTGTAGTTTATTAAACATTGTGTTCATCATCTTCAGGGCTTTTGGACCCATTCTTTTCCCAGGTTCTGCCATCGGTGCGAAAAATGTAAGTTCAAAGTTTTCACGAATACCTTTTTTCTTAAGCATAGTATGAACATTAAAAAGAAGCTCAAATCCTGGTCCACCACGAACTGCTGAAGTGTCATTTGGATTGCCTCCAAAGCCCATCGCTATCTTACCACTTCCTTTCTCTACAAGAGCATCTAAAGCATCCCTAATCTTGAGTGACTGCTCTGGTGCTCCACAGATAGAGAGGGTGTTCTCTAGGCCTTTGTGCTTCATCTTAGAGGCACCCATTGCAATTATTAGATAGTCATATGTATCTAAGATTGTACCGCTAAGTAGTTCCACCTTCTTATCTTTTGCACTTATTTTAGTGACTCTATCGATGATAAGGTTAAAACCATGAGCTTCTTGAAGCTGTGTTAGGTCTATACAAACATCTTTGAATTGGCTTTCGTGTGTAGGAACCCATATAGAAGTGGGAAAGATATAGAAAAATTCTCTATCACTAACTAAAGTAACATCGTAGTTCATCTTTTTTAGGTAAATAGCTGCATCAACTCCTGCAAATCCACCACCTAGAATAAGTACTTTTTTCATTTTACTTCCTTGATAACTCTATTAAGGGCACCTCTAAAAACCCTTGTTTTCTCAGCACTATATCAGATGAGCTAATGTGAGACAAAAGTATGCAGGAGCTACTAGTAGCTTCAATTACTTTCAACGAAGCAGTAGCTTATCTGATATAGTGCCCATAGGGAGCTAAGAAGAGAAGTAATCTTGCACAGAATTTTTCATCGTCGTAGCTAAGGCTATGACTCAAAAAAAGTTCTGCACAATCTTATCTCTCTTCTTGGCTCTGAGAATTTAAGGGTTTTTAGAGGTGCCCTTAAATAAGATATATTACATAAAATGATGTTAAAAATAGCTAAATAGTTTTTTCGTCAGTTTTGTTTTTTGTTGATGAAATAGATAGCTAACATGGTGATAAAACCACCCACTATGATGTGTATTTGCATCGTCTCATCTAAAATAAGCCAAGCACTAAAAAGAGCAAAGATAGGGACTAAAAACATGAAGGAACTTGTTCTCTCGCTCCCAAGTTTTCCACTTGCCATAAAGAAGATAGTTGTGGCTAGTGTCTGTCCTAAAACTGCAAGGTATATCAAAGCAACCCAAAACTCAAAACCCTGTTCAAATACAAGTGTTAAGTCAGAGCTATATGCATAGATAAACGCTACTATAGTAGCGATAAGAGAGATGAAAAAGCTATAGTGTATAGGATGTATATGAGAATGTGCTTTTTGAGAGAGTATAGTTACCCCAGCCCATATAAATGCAGAGAGTAGAAAGTAGAGATTTGAGCCTTCAAAAAAGAGACTTATATCATTTAGCTCTAGTATAACAAAACCACCTACAGCACCTAAAAGTAGACCAAATATCTGTAACTTGTGAATAGTGTTTTTAAAGATAACAAGCATAAGTAGGAATGTGATAATAGGAGAGAGTGATGTGATGATAACACTACCTGCACCAGCAAGACCATACTTAACCCCATAAAAAGAACTTACCATAAAGGATATGTTCAAAACAGAACTTCCTAGGATATACTTCAGACTACTTTTGTTAAGAGAAATAGGCTCTTTAAAAAAATAAAGTATTGGTAAAAACGAGAGTGTCATCAGGAAAAAACGCCAGAAGATTATGATATCCATCGGCATAGAGATAGTAAGAATTTTTAATGCTGTCCAGCCACCACCCCAAAGAAGCATAGCTAGAAGTAGAAGCCACTGGTAACGACTATCTTCGTTTTTCAAATTCATCAACTATTTTTGTGACGATTAGGTCCGATGTAACATTAAGAGATGTTCTACACATATCAAGGATTCTATCTACTGAGACTATAAGTGCTATGTACTCTACAGGAAGTCCTAGTTGGTTTAAGATAACAACCATCATAACTAACGATGCACTTGGAAGAGCTGCTACACCTACACTTAGTGCAACTACAGTTACACCAAGAAGTATCTGGTCTCCTAGACTCAGGGCAACACCAGCTAAGTTAGCGATGTAGAGAACTGCTACACTAAGATAAGCAGCCGTTCCATCCATAGAAACAGTAGCTCCAAGAGGAAGAACAAAAGAGGCATTCTTCTTATCAACACCACCTATCTCTTCGACCACTCGCATACTTACAGGAAGAGTGGCTGCAGATGATGCAGTTGAAAACGCCATGATAGGAGCTTCTCTTACATCTGAGAGGTAGCTGTAAGGATTTACTTTTGTAAAGAGTCTTAAAACTGCAGGAAGAGTTATAAGTCCATGAAAGAGGATAACACTAACAACTACAAGTATGTATTTGTACAGTCCAAGTATGACCTCTATACCTTGGTCTGCTATGACATAAGATATAAGAGAGAAAACACCGATAGGAGTAAGAAGTATAATCCATTCTGCCATCTTCAGCATCGCTTCACTAACAGAAGTAAAGAGGTTTGTTAGTGGTGCTTGCTGGCTAGGTGAGAGGTAGAGTGATGCCACACCAAAGAAAATAGCAAATACGATTATCTGCATCATAGATCCACTACTTAGGGCATGAAAAATATTTGTAGGGATAAAACTCAAAATCATACTCTCAAAAGAGAAGGGTGCGATAGTGCTTGCTTTGGCAAACTCTAAACCCTCACTACTAACATGCTCACCGATAGGAAAGATGTTCATAGCTAGTATAGCAAGGGCTACAGCTAGGGCAGTTGTAAGCATATAGAGCCCTATAGTTTTTATACCCATGCGTTTGAGGTGCTCAATAGAACCAAGACCCATGATAGCTACGAAAATACTTGCAAAAACAAGAGGCACAACGAGCATCTTCAAGAAGTAAACAAACATAACCCCAATGACTTTTTGTTCTAGTGCTAGTTCTGGTAAGAAACTACCAAATAGTGCACCCAATATTATCCCTAAAACTACAAGGGTGTTTGTTGTTGTGTATTTTTTTATTTTTGCAATCAAGTAGGTCCTTTTTATATCTGGAAGTTTATCATAATAAATTTTTCTTTATCCAATGAGAGAGTACATAGAGTCCCCATATGTGATGTTTAAAACCACCACTTGATGCTTGGTCTATATACTCTTGAAGCTTCTGGCGTTTAAACATGCCTGTCTCTTCATTTACTTCTTGAATGAGCTCAATTTTATTTAAGTTTATGAGGTACTCCATGTAGGGATTAGAGAACCCTTTTTTCTTACGAGAGAGTATCTTCGTGTTGAGGTGTGGTTTCATCATCTCTTTGAGCAGTGACTTTGTAACGCCATCTTCATAACGAAGTTTAGGGGAGAGTGAAAACACATCTTCAACAAACTTATGGTCCAAAAATGGTGTACGAGACTCGATAGAGTGTGCCATACTAACACGGTCTAGCTTACTTAAAAAATGTTCTGCTTGAAAAAGGTTGAGGTCTATATAGCTGTACCATAGCGATTCATCTTGATGTTTTGAACTCTCAAACCTATCTCTATAGTTTTTTAAATAGCTAAGAGAGCCATCATCTTTTACATTTCTTTTAAGAAGTGCATTTTTCTGTAAGTCTGTAAACTTCTCTCCAGAGGTACGAAAAAGGAGAGTATCGTTAAAGATGCGTTTATACCACTCCCACTCTCTGTTTTGTGAGTAGTTAGACTTGAAGTAGCGTTTGAGCCAGTTCTTGTTGGCTAAAGATGAAGCCCCTTGGATATCTAGGTAGTCAAAGTAGTGTCTATAACCTAGAAAAAGCTCGTCACTTCCCTCACCGCTCATGACAACTCTGTATCCATCTTTTTTAATCTGTTCAAAAAGTAGATAGAGAGGAATAGCGGCTGGGTCGTTAAGTGGTTCATCCATACTCTCAAAAACTGACTCCGTGGCGTTTAGAAACTTCTCTTGGTTTATCTCAACTTCTGTATTTTGTAGACCTAAAAACTGAGCACTCTCTTTGGCATTTGCTCTCTCATCATACTTAGCGAACTCTTCATAGCCTAATGTGTAAGTAGGTAAGGATAAGCCTCTCTCTTTTGCATAGTAGTTTATAGTGGCACTGTCTATCCCTCCTGAGAGAAGAGATGCCATTGGGACATCGGCATTTAAACGCAGGTCGATAGACTCTTTTAAGCTACTCTCTAGTTTAGCGATGGCTTCATCTCTATCGGTGATAAGAGAAGGGGAAGTCTCTAAGATATCATAGTAGCGTTTCAGTTGGACTTTGTCGTCTTTGTATCTTAAGTACTCTCCTGCAGCAAGCTTTTTGATACCTTTAAAAAATGTAAATGGAGGAGTCGGAGCGAGAAAGGAGAGGTAGCTCATAAGTGCATCATCATCCATCTCATTTTTTTTCAAAAAGGGAACTATAGCTTTGAGTTCAGAAGCAAAAACAAAAGAAGAGTTTTGCATATAAAAGAGTGGCTTTTTCCCAAGTCTATCACGAAAGAGGTAGAGAGTATCGCCATCGAGAAGGGCTATGGCAAACATACCACGAAGATGCTCTACAAAATTAACTCCCCATTTAATATATGCTGCAATGATAACCTCACTATCGGATTCTGTTTCAAACTCATACTCCAACTCT
Source organism: Campylobacterota bacterium (assembly GCA_034660715.1). Classification (GTDB taxonomy): domain Bacteria; phylum Campylobacterota; class Campylobacteria; order Campylobacterales; family Sulfurimonadaceae; genus Sulfurimonas. The sequence continues at coordinate 7,385 of JAYEJR010000131.1, forward strand.
TTTTTTAATTCTTGAAAGTTGTATATCTCGCCATTAAACGAGAGCAAGATGTTTTGATGTTTAAGAGGTTGATGAGAGCGTTTATGAGTATCTTGAATACTTAAACGCTGGTGTGCAAAAAAGAGTTGTTTTTTTTGAATAATACCACAGTAGTCGGGTCCACGATGGGTAAGTTTGTTTAAGGCTAAACGAGCTTTATTCTCATCATAGTCACCAATGATACCAAATATACCGCACATTATCTAAAAAAACCTACAGTTATATCATCTGGCATATACTTATCCTCAGTAGTAATACTTGCCACTTTTAAGTTAAACACCATCTCGTCTATACTTTTTTGTGTGAGATAGTTATATGTTTCACTCACCGTATCACCATAAAGAGCATTAAAGATAAAAGCTTTTCTTGAAGAGTTGTAGCAGTTTTGAACAAAGAGCTGTGTCTCAAAAGGTGTTAAGACATTGAGTGCTCCACTACAGATGTAGTAGTCGGCATTTGGAAGGGGATCTCTACATATATCGGTGTTTAGAATCTCTTGGGCAGTGTTTTGTGAAGCGATGGAGTACATCTCCAAAACAGAGTCTATACCTATATAGCGTTTAGGTAGCCTCTTTTTCTTCTCTAAGTACAGATAGAAGTCTCCAAAACCACATCCAGCATCAGCTATACTAAAAGAGCTTAAGTCATCAGGTAGTAGTTTGAGTATGGCATCAAAACGCAACTCTTGGTTTTTTTTAGAAGCCCAGTTAACACCACGAGCGGTTGTACCAAACATTTCTATGGCAGAAGTGTAGAACTTTTCACTATCTATTTTGGGCACAGGACTCCTTTTA
>JAYEJR010000132.1:0-22289 GCA_034660715.1 Campylobacterota bacterium
AACTTTGATAAAAATTGAAAAATACTTTGCTCCAAAAACTACTCTATTTGGCAAAGTTCAAAATGTTACAGGTCTCGTAGTTGTTTCTAGAACTAGAAGATGAAAGCTTAAATAAAATTAATGTATAATCATATAATATCTGTAAAATTATTTTCAACTAAGAGGAAACTTATGTCACTAGATGCTAAAATATTAAGTATTTCAGAAAAAAGCACCAAAGATTGGCTTGAAGCTTCTCCCGTCTGTACTAAAATTGTTGACCTAAGTTTTAATTTACAATTCATGAGTACAGCAGGTATCGTAGCTCTTGGTATTGATGATATTAATGCTTACTACAACAAACCTTATCCTCTTGAATTTTATCCACAACCATATGCAAACATCTGGCAAGAGTGTTATAAGGAAGTAAAAAAGACACATCAAGCAGTTCAAAAAGATATATTAGCAGTATCTTTAAAAGCTGAAGAGCTATGGTTTGATACCACATTTATTCCCATTTTTGATGATAATAATATTTTAGATTATATTATTGTTACATCTGTTTATATTTCAGATCGTAAAAAAACTGAAAAAGAGTTTGAAGAGCTAAATACTAAACTCGAGTTACTTGTTGCTCAGCGTACTGATAAGCTAGAGCAAACTAATGAACGATTAACATTAGCCCTTTTAGGAAATGAAGATGGCGTTTGGGATTGGAATCTTGTTACCAATGATGTCTATTTCTCTCCTAGGTGGAAAGAGATGCTTGGATATGAAGATAATGAAATTCCAAATGACTTTTCTGAATGGGAGACAAGAGCGCACCCAGAAGATGTAGCAAAAGTTTTACAAGATATACAAGAGCATATCGATGGAAAATCTGAGTATGTTGATAATGAACATCGTTTAAAGCATAAAGATGGTCATTGGGTATGGATACATGACAGAGCAAAAGCCGTTTTTGATAAAGATGCAAAGGCTGTGCGTATGATTGGTACTCATACTGATATTACCACTCAAAAAAATACAGAGGATAGCTTCAGAAGGGCTAGAGATAATTTTAAAGCAATATATGATGGAAGTAAAGATGCTATTGCAATCTTGGATGAAGAATCAAATTTCTTACAGGTAAATAATGAGTACATAAGAATGACAGGAATGAGTGAAGAAGAGTTACTCTCCACCTCATGTATTGCCTTGTCTGCACCAGAAGATGTAGAACGTTCAGTAAAGGCCTTGGAAGAGGCATATGAATTAGGTTTCATTAAAAACTATGAAAAACGTTGTCTCATAAAAGATGGGAGCTATATAAATGTAAATATGTCTATATCAATCTTAGATAATCCTACTAGAGTTTTAATCAATGTTAGAGATGTAACTCTTGATAAGAAGTTACAAAATTCGCTGAATGAACAAAATAAACTTACGGAGAGTATTATAGATACTTTACCAGTAAGAATATTTTGGAAAGATAAAGAAGGAAAGTATTTAGGTGCAAACAAAGTATTTTTAGAGGACGCACAGTTAAGCTCTAAGGATGAGATTATTGGAAAAAATGACTTTGAGATGCCTTGGGGAGAGACAGAAGCAAATCTCTATAGAGCAGATGACTTAAAAGTAATGAATTCAGATACACCAGTATTAAACTTTAAGGAGACCCAAACAGATGACAAGGGTAATATTATTAGCCTTTTAACATCAAAAATACCACTAAAAAGTACTAATGGCAAGCTGATAGGTATATTGGGTACATATATAGATATTACGAAACAGCACATGATGGAAGAACAGTTGCGAGAACAAAAAGATGCATTAGATCATCAAGCTCACCACGACGCACTAACAGAACTTCCAAATAGAGTTCTTTTTCACGATAGACTAGAACATGCAATTGAAGAAGCTAAACGCAACACTACTAAAGTAGCTTTACTTTTTATAGACTTAGACCACTTCAAAGAGATAAACGATTCTCTTGGTCATGATATTGGAGATAATGTATTAAAAAAAGTAACTTCAAGATTACAAGAGACCATTAGAGATAAAGACATGATAGCAAGATTGGGTGGAGATGAGTTTACTGTTATTTTAGAAAATATAAATCAAGTACAAGATGCTTCTTTAATTGGAGAAAAACTATTAAAGATACTTGCTAAACCAATCGAATGTAAAATAACAAATACTTTTCTGAATGTCTCAAGCAGTATAGGAATCAGTATTTATCCAGACGATGGACAAACTCCTCAAGACCTCTTGAAGTATGCAGATTCAGCAATGTACAAAGCTAAAGATGAAGGAAGAGATAATTACCAATACTATAACTCAGAGATGACAGAGTTAGCATTTGAAAGAGTAGTAATGCAAACAGCTCTAAAAGCAGGGATTGAAAATGAAGAACTTGTAGTTTATTACCAACCTCAAGTGAATGGAAATACAAACAAACTCATAGGTATGGAAGCGTTAGTGAGATGGGAACACCCAACGATGGGTCTTGTCTCTCCTGCGAAGTTTATTCCTCTTGCAGAATCTACTGGACTTATAATAGAGTTAGATAGATATGTTATGAAAATGGCAATGACACAAATAGCCCACTGGTACGAGCAAGGATTAAACCCAGGTGTATTAGCAATGAATCTAGCAGTAAAGCAACTCAATCAAAGTGATTTTATAGAAACACTTAAGTCTTTGATGATAGAAACAGAATGTAAAGCTGAGTGGCTAGAGCTTGAAGTAACAGAAGGTCAAGTTATGACAAATCCAGAAGGATCAATAAATATGCTTCAAAAGATTAGTAAACTTGGAGTAGAACTAGCTATTGATGACTTTGGTACAGGGTATTCATCTTTAGCATATCTTAAAAGACTTCCAATAAGTAAACTAAAAATAGACCAAGAGTTTGTAAGAGACTTACCAGATGATGAAGAAGATTCTGCTATAGCAAAAGCAGTAATAGCACTTTCAAATAGTTTAAACCTAAGAGTTATAGCAGAAGGTGTAGAGACAAAAGAACAAAGAGACTTCTTAATCGCAAATGGATGTGAGAATATACAAGGGTATTTTTATTCTAAGCCTGTTCCTACTGATGAGTTTGAGAAGATTCTCAAAGATAGATTTAAGGGCTAAAGGTCTAGCTATAACCTCTTATATTTGAAACACGAAGCTCTCATATTCTTTTTTTGTGTTCCACAAAGTGTTCAAAAAGTAAAAATATTAATTTCCCACAAACCCTAAGGACTTTTGGAACAATATTTTAAAAACAACTGTCGATAAACTGCCTCAACTATTCCAAAAATCAAACATCTTGAAGATCGAGAAAATGATGTAGCAAATGCAGTTGCAAATATTACAGCCATCAAACCAAAACTTATGGAAAAAGAGTCTTTTGCTCGTTCATCAATTCCTCTTAGATTTGAAAAGAACTTACAAGTAGAACATACAGATTTACTTAAACCACATCGTGATGAAGACACAGACAACTCTCTTTATACCGTTATGAATGTAATCCAAGAGAACCTGCATCGTGGCAATATGTCAGAAGTAAACAGAGAGACAGGCAGACATTTTACTAGTAGAGAGATAACTTCAATGGAATGTTTGGAAGTGAGTCTGCATTAGATGCACTTAGAGAGCCTTTCTCTCTTAACATAGCCCTATTTTAAGGGCTAATATCTTTATGACCCTAAAATATTACAACATTTTTTTACAACAAATGGTTTCAAGCCTGATAAAATTTGGCTAATGTATGTATTGTATTACATATATTTTTAAGATATAATAGGTTTATAAAACATTCAAAGGTGTCGTTATGCTAGAAGAGCTTTTTATAAAAAGTCGAGATTTTATTAATATCAATGATCAAGAATACAAGAGATACTTTATCCAGACTCAAAAGCTTGAGCATAGGCTCTCTGTCATTATAGGATCACGGGGAATTGGTAAAACAACGACTGTGGCTCAATATATCAACGAGAACTATTCGGCCAATGAAGCTCTATACATTAACCTTGATGATATAGAGAACACTTCAAAGTACACTATGACTCAAATAGCAGAAGAGTTTGTACTAAACGGTGGTAAGCTTCTTTGCTTTGATGAAATACACAAGTATGAGAACTGGTCAGCTGAGCTAAAAAATATCTATGATAGATTCGATAAACTAAAGATAATTGCTACTGGGAGTTCTGCACTGCAAATAAATAAAGGTAGCCATGACTTGAGCAGGCGTGCCATTGTTTACAATATGGTGGGGATGAGCTTTAGAGAGTTCTTAGAACTACACTATGGATATAAATTTGAAGCAATTGAGATAGAAGAACTTCTATCTAATCATATTGCTATAGCGACTAAAGTAAAAAGTATAATTGAAGAAAAAGAGCAAAAGATTATACCACTCTTTAAAGAGTATCTAAAACATGGATATTATCCATACTTTCTCTCAATGCCAAACGAAGTATTGTTTTTTCAAACCTTACAGCAAAATATCAATGTATCGATAGAAAGTGACCTATTAAATATCTATCCAAAGATGAGTGGTAACAGTATAAAGAAAATAAAAATGCTTCTTTCTGTCATTATCAAAAGTGTACCGTTTGAGCCAAAAATGAGTGAGTTAAAAAAGGCAGCAGATATCAAAGACGATAGAACACTTAAAGATTATCTCTCTAAGCTTGACGATGCAGGACTAGTTAAACTACTAATGCAAAATTCATTAAGCATGAAAGCATTTGATAAACCAGAAAAGATATTTTTAGCAAACCCAAATTTGATGTATACCAAAGAGCCTAACATTGGGAATTTACGAGAAACATTTTTTGTAAGCCAGTTAGATAACTATTACAAAAGCAAACAATCGTTAAATGATGAAGGTATCTTCGCAAGTAAACATGGAGATTTTTATTGTGAAGAGAAGTATACATTTGAAGTGGGTGGTAAGAATAAAGGCTTTGCACAGATTAAAAATGTAACCAACTCTTATGTTGCAAGCGATGATTTAGAAGTAGGAATAGGTAATAAAGTTGTACTTTGGATGTTTGGGTTCTTGTATTAGAAGTATAAGTTCGTGATTTGAAAAAATCATCTGTCATCCAAAAAACTACATTTCTACATTTAGGGTTGACTGCTTAAATGGACCTACACTTTAGCACTTGCACTTCTAAAAACCCTTAAATAACTTCTATTTCAACATCTCCACCGATAACTAACAAATCGCCTTTTATTATTTTTGCACGTTTGCGAAGTTCTACTTCGCCATTACGAAGTACATAACCATCAGCAACTATCATTTTAGCTTGTGCTCCTGTATCTACCAAGTCTAAGACCTTTATTAATTTAAATAGTTCTATATACTCGTCTTTAAGTTCAAATTTTGTCATGATAATAATTCCTAATAATTTAATTATTGAAATCATACCCGTTTAGTGCTATAATCAACATTATGCAGATAGGTTCAAACAGCTCGTATGATATTGGTTCAAAATATACAATTAAGATAAGTGATAAAGAGATACTTGTTGTTGAGGAAGATCCTCGCTCACGAGCTATCGCTGATTCTAAAAAAAGTGATAAAGAAAAAGAGCTTGAAGAACAAAAGGCACAAGAGGCTAAAAAGAGCTCCTCCCCTAATGAACTAAGTGAAGATGAAGAGAGACTTGTTCGAGACTTAGAAAGTCGTGACTCTGAAGTAAAAGCTCACGAAGCTGCACACCAAGCTGCTGGTGGTGGTATGACAGGTCCAGCTTCTTATACTTACCAACAAGGCCCTGATGGTAAGATGTATGCCATAGGTGGTGAAGTCTCTATCAACATCCCTTCTGGCTCTACACCCCAAGAGAGTATCAAAAATGCGAGACAAGCAGTTGCCGCAGCAATGGCAGTTAGTGACCCTTCCCCAGCAGACTATGCAGTAGCTGCATCTGCTCGAACTATGGAGATGCAAGCACAACAACAAAAAACTAAAGAGATGCTAGAAGAGATACAGGGAAAAGAAGCTTACTCTAATGAAGTATCCACTTTAACCGCAACTCCACAAGATGAAGAGTACTCAAAGCTTGATATTTCTGCTTAAAAAACTGTTTATCTGATTTGCAAAAAGCTCTGCGTCTTTTGATGAAAAGGGTTTAGGACCTTTTGTTATCTCTCCACTCTCTCGTATCTTATCCATCAAGTTTCTCATCGCAAGATACTGTTTGATGTTATCAATGCTATAGAGTTCTCCACGATGGTCTATTGCATGTGCATTTTTAGTAATAACTCTATCTGCGAGAGGTATATCTGCTGTTATCACCAAATCACCCTCTTCTAAAAGTTCTACTATTTTATCATCAGCTTCATCAGCTCCAGCATCGACTATCATATAAGAGACATTTTTACTCTTTCCAATACTAATCTTTTTGTTAGCTATAACGATAGTCTCTATATTTAAACGTTCTATCTGTTTTATAAGTATCGGTTTTAAGAGGTTTGGAAAAGCATCTCCATCAACATAAATTTTAAACATTTATCAACTCCAGTTTTTTTAAACGCGATAGTTTTTTTATAGCATACTCGCGTTTAGATGCACTACTTCTATCTTCTGAAGGCTCGCTATATACAAGTTCAACAGGACGACGCAGTTTAGTGTACTTTGCACCTTTGTCTGAAGTATTATGCTCATCCACTCGGCGTTTGATGTCAGTTGTTATCCCCGTGTATAAAGTATCATCACTACACTTTAATATATAAATAAAATATGATATATGAAGTTCCTCTCACAAATAATCTTAATAAAATTTTACTATAATATCTCTCATAAAGGATACATTTTGGCATACAACTTAGAAAACACTCTTGTTATAGGCATTTCAGCGACTGCTCTATTTGACTTAAGCGAAGCAGACAAACTCTACAAAGAGGAGTTTAAACGCCACCCTGATACTGCGATAGATATCTATAGAGAGTTTATGCTAAAACATGAAGATGATCCACTTGAAGAAGGCATAGGGTTTCCACTTGTAAAAGCCCTACTAAATCTCAATCGTTATCAAAAAAAATCAGAAGCACCTCTAGTTGAAGTTGTGATCATGTCAAGAAACTCTCCTGACACAGGAGTTAGAGTACTTAACATGATAAGAAAACTAGATCTTAACATCACTCGTTCTGCATTTACAGCAGGTGAGTCAAGTGCTGACTATCTAGAATCTTTTAATGTAGACCTATTTTTAACGACAAATGAAGAAGATGCACAAAAAGTGATAGACAGCGGTGCTTGTGCATCTGCTGTTTTAAACATACCGCCAGAGTATAAATGTGATAATGATGATGACCAAGTAAGGATAGCCTTTGATGGTGATGCTGTACTTTTTGATGAGAGTAGTGAACTTGTTTATAAAGAAAAAGGTATAGAAGCCTTTCATAAAAATGAGACTCAAGAGCAGAACACTCCAATGAATGAAGGACCATTTGCTGAGTTTTTAAAAAAACTTGCACGACTTCAAGAGCGTTTACCTATGAAAATGGAGTTTTCACCTATACGGATAGCCCTAGTGACCGCAAGAAACGCGCCTTCAGACCTCAGGGTTATCAAAACACTAAGACACTGGGGTGTTTATGTAGATGAAGCTTTTTTTCTTGGTGGGCTAGAGAAGAGCAAGATACTAAAATCTTTCAAAGCACACATATTTTTTGATGATCAAGATGTTCACTTAAAAAATTCATCTTTAGTAGTTCCTTCAGGAAAAGTTCTTTATCCTTCACATTCAAAACTTAAAATAAACAATTAATAATAAATAATACTCTATCGGTGTAATTTAGTAACAATTATTTAATTACTATCTTATATATATTGTAAATAATAAAAAGTTATATTATAATAACTATATATTTTATCACAAAATAATTATATTTTATTAGGGTCCAATATGAACAAACAAAAAATAATAATAGTTGAAGATGATGAGATTACATCTCTCAACCTTAACATGTCCCTACAAAAACATGGATACAGTGTTGTAGCTGTTTGTGATAATACAACTGTAGCTAAAAATAAACTGAGCACTCATACTCCTGACTTAGTTATTGTAGATATTTCCCTTGATTCGAGTAATGATGGTATTGAACTTGCGGAACACATAAGAGAAAAATACAATATTCCGTTCATATACCTTACGTCATACAGTGATGATGATATCATCTCTCAAGCTAAACTAACAGAACCTTATGGATATATCGTAAAACCATTTGACCCAGGTTCTCTTCATGCAACTATTCAGATGGCTCTATTTAAATTTCAACTTGAAAATGAGCGAAAAGAGAGTATAGATACTCTTAAGGTTGATAAACTAAATCTTGAAAAGTTACTTTACTCTAAACGCTCATCTGATAAACCTATCGTTCCATTTGCAGAGGACTACCATCTTGACATAAGTATTTGTGAAACTTTTTACAAAGGTAAAAAGATAAAACTCACAAAAAAAGAGAATGCATTTTTAAGACTTCTTGTCGCACAACTTGGGCTTGTAGTTAGTTTTGAGCAAGCAATGAACTATGTCTGGGATGAAAATGGAGCGACAGAGAATAGTGTACGGACACTTGTATGGCGTTTAAGAAATAAACTAGATACTGACATCATCAAAAATGCTTCAGGAATAGGTTATTATATAGAAGAGTAATAGTTTTTATTACTCTATATTTATAGATGAAAGCTGTAGCATCATAGTTTCTAGAGCTTTTTCATACTCAAAACCTTCATTCTCTTCTTTTGCCATTTGCTCCATCTCGCTTGAGATATCTTGAAGCACTTTGATTCTAAAGTTACCACTAGAACCTTTTACTGAGTGTGACAAAAGAGCTACTTTTGTATAATCCTTTTCAAAAATAGCTGTTTGCAACTCTGGCATAGTCTTATTCATCTTTTTGATAAATAACTTGAGTAGCATTAAAAGTTCTTCATTTGTAAGCATTAGCTCTCTACTTAACTTCTCTACATCAAGTCCAACAATTTTTTCATCTTCTATATCCTTACTGCTATTCTCTTTTTCACTTACAAAATGATCTATCTTTAGATATGTAGCAAAAACTTTTTCGAGCTCTTTTAAAATAACTGGTTTACCTAAAAAAGCATCAAACCCACCTTCTAAACCTCTTTCCCTTGCACCCTTAACGACATTTGCAGTCAGTGCTGAAATAGGTGTATGAGATTTTCCTATACTCTGCTCGTATTCTATTATTTTAGTAGCTGACTCATTCCCATTCATGATAGGCATCTGTTCATCCATCAAGATTAAATCGTAATCATTTTTCTTATAGAGTTCAAAACCTTCCAGTCCATTATTTGCCAAATCATAAGTTAAGCCATATTTGGTAAGCAAAATTTTTATAAGTTCCTGATTAGCTTCATTATCTTCTACTATTAAGATATGCCCACTATATGTTGTAGAGATTCTATGTGCATACTCTAACTGAACATGCGGGTTTACAAGCTCTTTAAACGCCATGTACATTTTTGCACAGTAGAGAGGAAAGCATATGATGTGAATATGTTTATAACTGATATAATCATCATATTCACGGCTCATCATCGCTATAAATTTTTTATCTGACTTTAGCATTTTCTTCTTAAACTCTAAATCACACTCTTCATGTACAAAGATACATATATCAAACTCTTCTTCTAGCGAATCAACAACTGTAACATTCATTTGAAACACTTCTGCATAACGAATAAAAGAGAGGTGTTTATAACCTATATCTTTGTGTTTAGCATATACAACCATTTTAAGTTTTTGAAACTCTGATATATCACCAAACTCTTGTCCCTCTTGAAGATGAATCTCAGTTGGTAGTTTAATATAGAATGTACTTCCCTTACCGACTTCAGACTCTACACCTACCTCACCACCCATTTTTTCAGCTAACTGACTACAGATTGAAAGTCCTAGTCCTGTGCCATCTTTATGAGTGTAAACACTATATTCAGCTTGAGCAAAAGCTGAAAATATCTTTTCTAAATCTTCATCTTTAATACCCACTCCATTATCTGTTACACGGATATCTAAGACTTGTTTTACACAGGTAACCTCTATATTTATTATCCCACTCTCTTGAGTAAATTTGATAGCATTACTTAGAAAATTTGAGAGTATCTGCTTGATTCTAAGAGCATCACCATTGAGACTCACAGGAATCAGTGGGTCTATAAAAGATGTAATCGTTATATCTTTAGCATTTGCACTCGCTACAAAAAGCTCCATCGTATGACTCAGCTCTTCATGGATAGAAAAGGGCTTCTTCTCGATGTTAAACTCTCCACTTCTTAGTTTTGAAAAATCAAGTATATCATTTATGATACTTAGAAGATTCTCTCCACTATCATGAATTATATCGAGGTAGTTTCTATGTTTTTTTAGGATATCCTCATCAAGAAGAAGGTTAACAAAACCTAAGATGGCGTTTAAGGGTGTTCTAATCTCATGAGACATATTTGATAGAAAGTACTCTTTTGCTTGTGATGCACGAAGGGCTTCTTGTCTAGCATCTATTAGTTTTTGGAAAATAGTATCTGTATAGAACTTCAAAATACCCTTGAAGTTCTCATCAAATATATAAGATATTTCATCAAAAAGTTCTTTTGAACTGATTTGAGCATCATAAGTAAAATCAACCATAGCCCGTCTAAAGTGACTACATATAGCAAAGAGTTCATCTGCACTTATCTCTCTGTTCTTTAAATATGCTAAAAGTTCCTTCATAACAGGACAGTTACCAATCTCAACTTCTCCAGATATGACACCCATAAAGTAATCAAACACACCACTCGCATACTTTTTTAAAAAGTATGTCTCATCTATATGGTGTAATACTAAGATGTTTTTTGGAACTTCATAAGAGACCCACTGCTTTAATATACTCTCTTTAGAGCGGATAAAGACATCCTGTGTTGAAATTAAAGTAGGCACGACTGCATGCATCTTTTTTCCTTATGATGGATTTATAAAAAAGTAAGCGCCAATCATAATGAGGCCTAGTTTTATCAATGATATAGTCACAGTACCTATTATATTCCCTAGTTGACAGGAACTACATGAAGTGTAAAGTTTCCCTTCATATTGTGCATAAAAAAAGTAGATTGTATTTAAGCCTAAAAGAGCATAAGAAGCATAGAGTTCATAGTTCCACATAGTTTGTAGGTTTTCACTATCAGAAATAAAAAAAGAGATAACAAGAGCTAGTAACATTAAAACCATACCAATGTTAATCACTTGTAAAATTCTATCGCGCTTAAAGGTTGTAGGACAATAATCAGCTGGTTCTATATCTATTCCGTGTTCGAGCTTTGTATGAAACTTCTCTTTTTCTTCTTCTGACATCTTATGTAAAAATGTAGCACCAAATGTATAGTCAAGCTTTCTTTGAATGATTACAGCTAAGTCACCACTCGCTTTTAATGACTGATCTTTCCCATCTCTATCTTGGTATACAATACTAATATCTTCATATCTTTGAATCACAGCACTCTCACCAGGAAAATATGCCGTTGTTTCAGTTGTAGTCACTTTACCAGTGTGGCTAATTAATCGAGGGTTTATTAGCTCTAATAGCTCACCATCTTCACCTTGAACAACTACTACATTATAGTAACTACCAATCTGATATGCTGTTAAACCTTGTAGGTCATTTTCAGTGATAGTATCTTTTAAATCTTCAATTAACGAAACAATATTTTCATTAAATACTCTTACATCAGTTGAATATTGAACACTTAGGGGAGTAGGATAGGTAATAATTTCTTTGATCATTTTAAAGTCCTAGTTGTGAGTTTTTAAGTGAGGGATAAATCTTGGAGGAAAGCTCCAAGATTCAAAGGTTAGTGACTTTTACCAACCACTATAATCATTTTTACATTAATAATTACAAATCTGATAAATTGCCAGATTACACAAGTTCTCATTTTTCTAGCAAATGCACCTGGAATCATTGTTAAGTTAAACGAGTCACTCTTTTGAAAATTTATTTCTTCTTTTTTCATAATATTCTTTCCTTTTTTTATTTTAACCCCTCCCTATTCAGGGATAAGAGTCCAACCTGGGTTAAGTTTTGCTTTGTGAATAAACAAGTGGTGAAGTATATGTTTAATCCAGTGTCCAGCAAGACCAATCTCACCAAATGTATAATCTGTATCACGACCAGTTCCTGGGTACTTATCAAAATCCGGAACAACAGGATAAACAGTCATAGCTGCAGCTGTACCAGTGAACACACCTTTACCAGCAGAAGCAACACAAGCAGCACCCATATCAGCCATAGAAGCATTATGAAGTTCTGCGTTTTCACCTTTAGTGATAAGATCACAAATAGAGTGTGCAACCGCTTTACCGATAATACCTGAAGGCATACCAGTTCTTGGTGGAGTTGGATTAATAGGCGTTCCATTTGGAGAGCTCATAGGCTTAGAGATGATATGTGGTGGTGCAAAAGCGATACCAGCAGCAAACATATTTGAGTATGTTGGATTTTGGTAAGTTTTTGGCCAATCACTAGCTTTCCAGTTCTCATAAGCACCAGCAGCATAGTTAGCATCAACTTTCATGAAACCATTTGGAGCAAAAATAGTATCTGTAATATCAGCACCATCTTTACCGTAAGCTTTTATACCAACACCAGCAAATGGTGGGATAAGCATAGCGAAGTCAAACTCTTCTTCACCCATAGTACCATCAAGAAGCTCATAGCTTACTTTTCCAGCTTCTACTTTAGAAGTGTGTGCTCCAATTAACCAATCTACATTACGTTCAGCAAAAAGTGATTCAGCAAAAAGTTTAGAAGATACTACGTATCCACCAACTTTCATATGAAGACCACCCATACCGAAGTCACCTAGGAAAGACTCATTTGAAATCCACTTGATATCTGCCATATCACGCACACCAGCCTTGTTTAACTCATGTTCAATATTAAAGATGTACTCAAAGGCAGCACCTTGACATGTACACATACCGTGACCAGTACCGATTAAGAATTTTTGACGAGTTCCGCCTTTCATCTTCTCGATAGCTTCTTCAAGTTTGTGAGCAGCATGAACAGCATGATCAGCAGTACATACAGAAACAGTATGTTCACCCATACCACTTGCATCACCTAAACCTGGAGTAGCTCCAAAGTTTAACTTAGGACCAGTAGCATTTACTATATAGTCATACTCTATATTTGCACTCTCACCAGCTTTTCCTTCTTCTGTATACTCTATAGTTACAAAAGACTTATCACTAGACTCATTTCCGTCTGGATTTAAAGAGACAGCTTTTGCTTGGTGATAAGTAATCCCAGCTTTTGCATAAACTGGAGCTAAGTCAAAAGTAACTTCTTCTTTACTCATTTGACCTACACCAACCCAAATATTTGATGGAATCCAGTTCCACTTACTATTTGGAGTAACTACAACTACTTCATGTTCTGAACCTAACCATTTTGCAGCGAATGTAGCAGTCGTATGACCTGAAACACCACCACCTAAAACAACTAATCTTGCCATATAATCTTTCCTTTGTATTAGTTCTAATAATACTTTATCAACTTTGTATCACAAAAATATCACAAAAGAAAATTATTATATTTATGTAAATTATTTGATACGGTTATAAGTTCTAATTATAGGGGACAAAGCAGTATATTTCATCGTCATTAAGTAAAAAAAGTAAATTTATTATTTTATGTAAAAAAAAGAATTGTGTAGATTTTACACATTAAAGAAGAAGGCGAAGATAGCTTGCAGAGTGCTAAAGCACTATGCAAACTCTTATTTTATTACAAAAACTTGATTAACAAGATGGAACATTTCCACTATCACTTGCATACTCATTAAAAAAGTCATAAAAGTGTGGTAAATACTTATCTTTCACATCACCTAGCTTTGGACAGATAGTCTTAAGTTCAGACTCTAACTCTCCAGCTTCATAAATTTCAGTCCACTCATCTTGAGAATGTTTACCAGCCATAACAGCTCCACTCATTTGACAAGAAGCTTTGAGCTTTTTAATATAAAGTTTTTGACCTTTTTTTACATCTGCAGTTGCAGTAGTAGCACTAAGACTTAGTAGTAAAGTAGCACCAAGTGCTATTTTAATTATTTTATTCATAAATTTTCTCCATTTAGCTAATTTGGTCTCATTGTACCTTAATATAGTATATTTGCATTATAATTATAACTACATTGTATTATAATTATAATGCATAGAGTAAAAATGAAACACACTACAATAATAACTAGAATTTATTATTTTTATAAAGAGAAAATTAAAGATATTAACAATAGAATAAGCTTATATTTAATCTAAGGAATATTAAAAATGCAAGATAATGAAATAACTAAAATTTTTAAAAATATAGAAAAAGACTCAAATATGAGTCGTAGAGATGCATTAAAATTTATCGGTATCAGCCCAGTAGCTGCTATGGTACTTTCAACTGCTAACTCAACTAAAGCAGAGGCTAGCTCTTCTGATAAAGCTTCTCATATAGTAGTTGTTGGTGGTGGTGCTGGTGGTCTTATGGCTACAGTTAGACTTAGAAGTGCTGCTCCAAATGCAAAGATCACTCTTATAGCTCCAAATGAAGTACACTTATACCAACCAGGTCAAGTGTTTATGGCAGCTGGTCTGTATGAAGAGTCTGACATCCAAAGAAACAACAAAGACTTTATCCCTAGTGATGTTAACTGGGTAAAAGATGAAGTTTCTACTTTTGATGCTGATAATAACAAAGTTGTAACAAAAGCTGGCAAAGAGATCGCTTATGACTACCTTGTAGTTGCTACTGGACTGGACTATAACTATGAAGGTATCGAAGGTATGACTGAAGACTTAGTAGGTCAACATGGTATCTCAAGTGTGTACTTAAATGACCCTGTTGCTGGAACTGCAAGAGGTGGTGTTGCAACTGCACAATGGTTTAAAGATGTAAGAGCAGCAGCTGAGAAAGCTACTCCTGAAGCTCCTGTAAATGTTATCTGTACACAACCAGACACTCCTATCAAATGTGGTGGTGCTCCACAAAAGATACTTTATCTATGTGCTGACTACCTAAGAGGAAATGGTCCTGTCGGTGGAGCAGACTTAGGTAAAAACGCTAAGTTTAATTTCTGTAAAAAAGGAGCTTCACTTTTTGGTCTTCCTTCTTATAACAAAACACTTATGGAAGAGACTAGCCCAATGTATGGAAACATTACAAACAAGTTTAACCATGTAATGAGAAAGATAGATGCACAAGCTAAAGTAGCAACTTTTGAGTATACATATACAACTCAAGGCGAATACGACGAAGATTTAGAAGAGTATGACACAGTTGACCACTCAGAAATGGTAGATATGCCATATGACTTCATCCATGTTGTTCCACCAATGAAGCCTACAGCTGCAGTTGCTGCATCTAAGTTAGGATGGCAAAAAGGTTCTGGTAAAGGCTGGCTAGAGGTAAACAAAGAGACTCTACAGCACAGACGCTATGCTAATGTATTTGGTATCGGTGATATTTTAGGTGTTCCTAAAGGTAAAACTGGTGGATCTGCTCGTCACCACGGACCAATCCTTACAGACAACCTTATCGCTGTAATGAATGGTACTGAACCAAAAGCAGTATTTGATGGTTACACAGTATGTCCACTGAAAACTCAATACGGCGAAATCATGCTTGCAGAATTTGACTACAAAGGTGTAGCTCCAAGCTTCCCAGTTCTTGATCCTGCTCGTCCTAGATGGATGTGGTGGGCATTTGACCTTTACATCCTTAAAGCAATGTACTGGAACCTTATGATGAGAGGTTTAATGTAAATTGTTCTTTAAAAAAGAACTTTTAATTTTTCTATCGCTATTTTTTGTTTTAGCGATAGGAATGCATTATCATGCTTGGATGTATGATCCATTGGAACATATTCAAGCTCTTTCAAGTAGCTCACTTGGAAGTTTTCATCCGCTTTATTTAACACTCGCAGTTTATATTTCAGTTGGAGTTATTCGATTGATTGTAGCATTTGTGAAGAGAATTTTCTTTTCTAAGGTTAAAGAGGAGTAATCCTCTTTAACTTTTTCTTTTAATATCTGTAACTTACTGCGAATCTTAAATTCTGTGCTTCTATATCAACAGCAACTGGTGTTACCCATCCTGCACAATTGACATTAGGTGTATAATCATGTTGAACATAAGTATATCTTACTTGAGACGGTAAGTACTTCACACCAAATAAATCAAAATTCCAGTATGCTTCATAGGCGTCACCACGAACAGCTACTTTCGAACCTATCGCAGTATCTTCAGCCCATGTCATTGGAGTCCAACCAGATGAACCGTGGTTATACTCTAATCCAAATCTACCCGAGTCTGTCATCATATCAGGAAAATTAGTTCCTATCCAGTATGAGTAACCATTTCTAGTCCCTCCATCACCCGAACCTAAAATAGTATAACCATCTTTTGCATCATAAGTAGTTGCCGCTAAAGATACAAAGACCATAGTCTCATCTAAAAAGTCACTGATTTCTTCACCTATTCCATCAACTTTTAATGCAAGTGATGCAAGATCTGCTGTTCCTGCATTAATTTTAACATTATCAGGGTAAGCAGCTGTTAGATTTTTACCCTTAGTATTAAATATGTGTGCCCATTGATACATTATCTGATATTGTCCATCATTATAAGCATCCCCAGGCATAACAAAAAAGTCTACACTATCATCTTCACTATTAGAATCTAAAGCATAAGGACCATATGCTACACCACCACCAGCACTATATACATTCGACATTTCGCCACTATGAGCACGACCATATACAAACTTTGTATATGCACCACTGATAAACCTATCCCAACTAAGTCTAACCATAGCTGCATTAACTTCCATGTTTGTTATATGTGCAGCAGGAGAGCCAGCATTATCTTCATTTTCTCTATAGTTTGCCAAAAAACCATTTGATGAGGGACGACGACCTATACTAAAGCTAATAGGCTGCTCACCAATAGAGTTTGAGTATACAAAATAAGCCTCTTTTACTCTCATAACTGTATCTGTAGGTTTAGATGAAGCAGACCAGTCTTTTAATGGTGCGTCATCTACATAAAGATGAGATCCCCATGTAGAGTATATTGCTAACTTTCCTTTAAAGATAAGTCCCTTCATTGGTGCAGCAGCCATTGTCAAATAAAGTCTACTTGTTAACAATGATGGATTACCAGCAGTTGTTCCTGATATATCCTGAGCTGGCTGAGAACCTGAAGAGTCAGTATAAGATGGAACTGAATAGTCATTATATTTATAACTAATTGACTCTACTGTGTTTCTAAAATCAACACCAAACTTGATGTTATCTTTTGCAGCCATTTTCTTAACTTCAGTTATTTTCTTATTCTGTTTTTTCTGTTTTTTCTCTAACTTCTCTATTTTTTGAGTTAGTGCATCTAGTTGAGCTTGCATATCTGCATCTGTTGTATTTGCCATGATAGCTGGTGTTGCTAAAACAGCAGCTAACGATAATTTAATCATATTTTTCATATATACCCTTTACTTATAATTATGATAAATTATATCGTAAAAAGTCTAAATTATAATTATTTTAACTAGAGGTTATACTGAAGTGAGTATTTTACTCACAATTTCAAAACTATTTTTTGAAAGTTCTTCTATATTGAGTACTCTTTCTAGCTCTTTTTTCATAAGTTTTCTGTTTAGCTTATTCATTTTAGGATAAATTTTAAATGCTCCCGCTAGCCCTGAAGCCATCTGTGGATTTATTTTATCTATCTCAATGATTTTGTCTGCAACAAAATAGTAACCATGTCCATCTTTAGCATGAAAATGCTTGTAGTTTCTTGCAAAAACACCGATAAGCGAGCGAACAAGATTAGGAACTTTTTCATCATAAACGCCATCATTTTGAAGAGCCATTACCCTGTCAAGTGTCCCTGTTCTATGTGAAGCCGCTAAAATAGAGAAGTATTTATTCATAACAAGAGTTTCATTTTTATACTTCTTATAAAAATCAGCCAGGGCTATTTCAGAATACTCAGGATGGGAGTTCTCTAAGATATCAAGTGCTACTACTCTATCTGTCATTGTTAAAGAGTTTTCATACTGAGCTTTTGTTATATCAATAAGTTCCTGCTCTTCTAATGCACTCAGTAGTCTAAGTGCTCTGTTTTTCATAGAACGTTTTGAGATTTGTAGGCTATCTATCTCTAAAGATAATGGATCATGGTTTTCATTATAGAGTGAAAGAAGTTTCTCTTTAAATGTTGTTGCAAGATGAAGAGCTAACTTCTCTTTAGCTTTATAAATCACATCAAAGTCTACCTCATCCATTCTTTGCATAAGTGTTGATACTGATGGAAGTTCCAATAAAAGTGCTTTGTAGGAGAGGTCTAAATCTAACTCAAGTAGATGCCCATAAGCTTCTGTATACTCACTATTTACACTTTCTGACTCCATCAAAGACTCTATCGTCTCAACAGCAAACATCTGTGCTGATTCATATTTTACAAAACTGTTTGAATCATACTTCATCAAAAATGCCAAGTTTGTAGAGTCTTGTTCTACTATGACAGGAGCACTAAAGTCTCGGTTTAGAGAGATAACTGGTTTAGATACTAGACCTTCAAATCTAAATATCTCCCTCTCTTTTGAAATAGTTAGTGTTTTTGCTAAGAGTTCATTTCCACTTTCATCTATAAGTGCCATTTTAAGTGGATAGAAGTATGGTTTTTGTGCTATACCATCCACTGTATCTGGAACTGACTGAGTGAGCGTTAAAGAGTAAACGCCATCTCCAAACTCCTCTTCTACTTTGAGTTTTGGTGTTCCACTTTGATGATACCAGAGTTCAAATGCAGATAAGTCTACTTCGCTATTCACCTTTTCCATAGCCCATAGAAAGTCTTTTGTAGTAACAGCCTGTCCATCAAAACTCTTAAAGTATAAGTCTGTTGCTTTTCTATAGTTCTCCTCTCCTAAAAGAGTATGTATCATTCTGATAACCTCAGCACCCTTCTCATAGACTGTAGCTGTGTAGAAGTTGTTCATACTTATATATGATTTTGGTTGAATAGGATGTGATGTAGGTGAAGCGTCCTCTACAAACTGGCGTTCTCGTAAAGACTTCACATCTTCGATGCGTTGTACTTCTTTCGAGTTTAAGTCGGCTGAAAAGCATTGATCTCGAAAAACTGTGAGTCCCTCTTTTAGAGTGAGTTGAAACCAATCGCGACAAGTTATACGATTTCCTGTCCAGTTATGAAAGTACTCATGTGCTATAACTGACTGGATTCCCATATAGTTAGCGTCACTTGCAGTATCTGTATCTGCTAAAACATATGCAGAGTTAAAGATATTTAGACCTTTATTCTCCATTGCCCCCATATTAAAACTATCAACTGCTACTATATTATATATTTCAAGGTCATACTCACGACCATATTTTTCTTCATCCCAAAGCATCGCTTCTTGAAGTGACTTCATAGCATGATAGCACTTTGATTCATTTCCTAAATCACAATAGATATTTAGCTCTACTCTCTCTCCACTTGCTGTTGTGTACTCATCACTTATACTTCCTAAGTCTCCTGCAACAAGTGCAAATAGATATGAGGGTTTTGGATGAGGATCTTCCCAAGTTACACTATGGCGTTTGCCATCAAGCTCATCACTCTCTAACTTGTTCCCATTACTGAGTAAAACTGGGTACTTCTCTTTATCAGCGATAACAGTAGTTGTAAAAACACTCATAACATCTGGACGATCAAGATAAGGTGTGATACTTCTAAAGCCTTCTGGTTCATTCTGTGTACAGAAGATATCTCCAGACTTATAGAGTCCTTCTAGTTCTGTATTGTTTTGAGGATATATTTTATTTACTACCTTTAGAGTAAATGAAGAGGGAACACTTAGTACTCTCAAACTCTCTTCTTCAACAACAAAACGATTTTCATCAAGCTCTAAATCATTTATCCATAACTCTACAAGTTCTAAATGAGTACTGTTAAGTACTAACTCATTGATAGTTGCATCATCTTTTGTAAACGCCATCACATTTGTCACAAGAGCATACTCTTCATATAATTCAAATGTTAAATTCACATTTTCTATACTAAACGCCGGCTTTTTATAATCTTTTAAATATATCGCTTCTACTTCACTCATAATTCTTAATCCTCTTGTGTATCTATTTTATAGTTCAAAATTTCTAAAACTTGTTTATGGTTTTCATCATCTGCATAAAAATACTCTTCTAAAAGTGGTTTTATCTTGTATTCCTTTACAAATCCCAAATCCTCTTGTGAGTCTATCTTCATAAAGTAACTATGCCCTAGTTTATAATCTTCGCTTAAAGAACTTTTTATAAACTCATTTAGCCTAATCATCAAACTTCTAGCTTCATCATTTTTCACTAGATTTTCATTTGGTTTCATCTTTAAAAATGTAAATCTTCGTCTCAAGGCGATGTCTATTGTCGCTATAGACTTATCCGTAGAGTTCATTGTAGCTATGATGTAGAGATTACTAGGCACATTAAACTTCTCTTTTGAGTAAGGGAGTGTCACTTCATAACTATCTCGTTTATCTTCTTCTATGAGTGTTATAAGTTCTCCAAAAACTTTAGAAATATTTCCTCTATTTATCTCATCAATTACAAGATAGTAGTTATTCTCTCTATCATCTTTTGCGTTTTCAACTATCTCTTTAAATATCCCATCTTGGCGTTTAACGCCACCATCCTCGGTAGGCTTAAAACCTTCAATAAAATCTTCATAAGAGTAGCTCTGATGAAAAGTTATAAATCTAACTCTATTTTGTATATTTTTTAAGACTTGACTTGCTTGAACTCCATCATTTTGAATGTTTTCTTCTATAGTGCGAAATATCTCTTTTTCATCAACTCCATTCTCTATGAGACTAATTAGCTTTTGAGTATTATGAGTTTTTCCAACACCAGGTGCTCCGTATAGGATTATGTTTTTGATGTTAATTGTTTTTTTCATGGTACCTAAATTACTTGTCTCTTTACTTTTATTCATAATATCATTCTCGTTTAGCACTTCAATTTTAAAGTTAAACTTAAGATTTGCAAACTGAATTAAAGGCTGTATAGAATCAATATTCCATTGTGTAGATATATAAATCTTTTCATTATTATTTAATAATGGGTTAAAGTATCTTTTTTTTGAGCTATTTTTATCTAAATTCTTAGACCATTCTAGATAATCACTTTCATCGTAAATCACTTCTTGATTGTTTGATGCCTTAAAATCAATCATTCTTTTCAAATCTTTGTATAATAAATTTCTATTTTCTTTAAATATTTTTGTTATTATTAGTTCTGCTAATCTTCGTTTGCTTACTCTTATCTCTCCATAAAAATTATATTTAGTATTATCTGCCATCTCTTACCCTTTCAATTATTTTCATATTATGCTATAATCACTACTTAAACCAACTTGCCTAGCAAGTACCCCCTCTTGTTAGGGGGAAATTACTCAAAAATTAAATCTTTCAACTCAACTTTCAATGCCTCAAAATCTGAAACTGATATTTTTCCAAGTTTATTGTGCAATCGCTTAGTATCGAAAAGCTTGACCTGTGACAATGTTGCATAACTAATTTTTTCACTATTCGTCATCTGAAATCTAAAGTGGAACATATCATCTTTGTGAGAGGTAGTTAAAGGAATACCCAAAAAAGTATCCTTACTAAACTTTCTCAGCACTAAAACTGGTCTTAAAAAACTATCTCCTTTTCCATCTGTTTCATAACCAACATTTTGCCCTATTCTTAACCAAAATATTTCTCTTACTTTAAAAATCAATCTCTTATCTTGGTTAGCCATTTCTTTTTTAACTACATTCCACTCATCATACTTTTTCATATCAGCTTTAGCCTCTCTCTCATTGTATCTACAAACTCACCATACCCACCATCAAAGTCCAAATCAATACTTCTCATTTTCAGTTCTATCATTTTATCATCTTTGCCGAGTTTTAAATCTTCTTTTACACTAGCTATGTGCTGTGGATAGAGCAGCATAGTTTTGTAAACTCCAAAGTTCGTCCCATATACAAACATTTGGTACTTATCTGCAGGGCTTAGCTCTTTTTTTGTTTTGACTTTTTTGTACTTTGTGTCGATTATTATGCTTGAAGTAACTATGTCTGGTTTTAGTTTTAAGTTACCACTCCAGTATAAAAACTTCTAAGATGTTAGAACTTTCATTTTTACACGAGGCAATATCTTCGTTTTCTAGCTTGATGTCATATGAGTACATCAACATGTATATAAAAATATCTAAGTTATGCTCATTATCTCT
>JAYEJR010000132.1:22389-28321 GCA_034660715.1 Campylobacterota bacterium
GTATAAAAACTTCTAAGATGTTAGAACTTTCATTTTTACACGAGGCAATATCTTCGTTTTCTAGCTTGATGTCATATGAGTACATCAACATGTATATAAAAATATCTAAGTTATGCTCATTATCTCTTTTAGAGATTTTTGGAAGAATATAGACATTTTGACTATCCAAACTTATTATCCCGCAATATTGTCGTGCTTTTAAACCTTGAAAATCTAGTTTAAAATATTTTTGCAGAGAGCTATTACTAAGAATGGAGTTTTTCAAATCTTCATTTTGAATATAACTGTACTCATAAATTAGTTTACTATTTTTCATGATACTATTATCTCTTTACTCCACCCAAACTCATTAAACAATGCCTTAAAAGTCTCATCAAACCCAGCTTTAAAGAGCATCTCCTCTTGAGTATAAGGGTGTTTGATTTTCAAACTTACTGCATGAAGCAGCAGACGGTTCATACTATAGCGTTTACGCACAAACTTATTATGCTCCCCTCTTCCATACTTTGTATCACCCAAAAGATGATGATTTATATGTTTCATATGGCGTCTGAGTTGATGCTTTCTACCTGTAGTTGGTTTTAGTTCAACAAGTGAATAACGGGTTTTATTATACTTTCCAACCGCTTCATTGAGTTCAACTGTAGCGAGTCTTCTATAATGAGTAAGTGCCTCTTGTGGCTCTTTATCTTCTTGCGCTTTTTTATCGACTATTTTATCAAGCTTCTCTTTTAGGGCATGCTCAATTATGCCGCTTTCATCTGTATATCCACGACCAACTGCAATATATGTTTTCTCTATAGTATGTGCTGCAAACTGTTCACTCATAAGTTTTGCAGTGTGTGAGTCTAGTGCAAAGAGTAATACCCCACTTGTAGGCTTATCAAGCCTATGGATGGGATAGACCCACTGCCCTATCTGATCACGAAGCATCTTCATAGCAAAATAGATTTCATGTCTATCTATCATTGACTTATGAACCAAAAGTCCAGTCGGTTTATTTATGGCTACTAGGTACTCATCTTGGTAAATTATTTCAAGTTCATAATCTTTAAACATGTGAAATAGTACCATAAAGAGATTATGAAGATAGTTTGATGTAGACTAGTTATTATAGATAAGGAGTAAGTTATGGATGTGATACTAAAAGAGTTATTATCAAGAAAGAGTGAAATAGATACAGAACTGGAACTACTTTTTAAGACAAACATGAAAATAACGGACTGGGATGTACCTGAAGCAGATGATAAAAAGGCAGCCGAAATTCTTATAGAGATGATGCAAGACAAACTCAACTCCATAAAAGCTGAAGTTGATGCTGGAAAATATGACTACTATTAGGCTACAGTTCAAACAAGAACTCTTTGAAGATATAGTAGTAATACCAATCCCCATTAAAAATCGAAATACTAAATAAAAGATAAGCTATTAGCTACAAGGCAAACTATTGCAGGAGCTACTGGTAGCTTTTGCTATGCCCTTTGGGTACAAAATAGTTTAACGAAGTAGATGATGGCTTATCTTTTACCCGAAGGGCGATTATATTGCAGCATATTGCTTCGTTGAAAATATTTGAGGCTACTAGTAGCCGCTGCATATTTTCGCCTTGCACTCTACTACAATATAATCGTTTACTCTTTCGATTTTTAATGGGGATTGGTATAAGTAAAAAGACCCTAAAGAAGTCCTAGTCGCGTTTAGTAGTCTTTCTCTTCTTCTTAGTAGCTCTTGGAGCATTTTTAGTTTTTGCGACTACACCACTTGTATTTTTATTGTATTGACGTTCTTTCTTACCTGAACTACGTTTGTGCTCTGCTTTGAGTTTTACTTCATCAACATCTTTTCTTCTTATCGTTGGATCTGGTTCAAATCCTTCTACAGTCTCTTGTGGTATTTTCTCACCGATGAGTTTCTCAATATCTCTGATATCATACTTCTCATATATATCTATTAAAGATATAGCTTCCCCTTGACGGCCTGCACGACCAGTACGTCCAACACGATGTACATAATCTTCAGGGATAGAAGGGAGTTCATAGTTGATAACATATGGTAAGTGTTCTATATCTAGTCCACGAGATGCGATATCTGTAGCAACTAAAACTTTAAACACGCCCTCTTTAAATTGAGTAAGAGTCTTGAGACGATTTGCTTTTGTTTTATCACCATGAATGACTCCACATTTTAAACCATCTTTTTTGAGTTCTACTACAAGTTCGTCAGCACTTTTCTTTGTTTTTGTAAAAACAAGAACCTGTGGAAAGTTTCTAGAACCGATGATATATGCGAGTAGTTCTGCTTTTCTTACTGTATCAACCATATAAGCTACTTGATTGATAGTATCAACAGTAGTGTTTTTCTTTGCAGTCTCTATAAACGCCGGTTTTGTCAAAATCAACTTTGATAACTTTCTTACTTTTTCAGAAAATGTCGCTGAGAAAAGAAGTGTTTGATGGCGTTTAGGTAGAAGAGGATGAATAAGTCTGATATCTTTAGTAAATCCCATATCTAACATTCTATCTGCTTCATCAAGAACAAACATCTCTACATCTTTTAATGAAAGTCCTTTTTCTGTATGCTCCATTAATCTTCCAGGAGTTGCTATAATGACCTCAACACCCTCTTTTAGTTTCTGCTTCTGCTTCTCTAAATCTTTCCCACCCACAAGTATCATAGTTTTGATATTCATATTTTTAGAATACTTCTCTAGATCTTCATAGATTTGAATACTAAGTTCACGTGTAGGCGAGAGGATTACAGCACGAACACCTTTGCCCTCTTGAGGTTTACGAAGTCTTTGTAGTATAGGTAGTCCAAATGCTGCTGTTTTTCCAGTACCCGTCTGAGCAGTTGCAAAAATATCACTCTTTGCTAGGACTAAGGGAATAGAACGTGTCTGTACTAAAGTTGGTGTCTCATAACCCATATCTTCTATAGCACTTAGTAGTGGTTTAATAATTCCTAGTTTTTCAAATGACATTTATGACCTTATTTCTTTTAATGATGTAATTTTATCATATTTTTACCATTTGAAACATATATATGCGATATAGTTCTTTTTAAAAAAAATCTATCAAATTATTACTTTTTGTGATATAAATGTGATATTATTAGATTAAAAAACGACTTAGGCATTTAAAACATTGAACTACTTTAAAGAAATTATTTATAAGATTCTTCACATTGGTATAGAGGCTAATGATAGTGAAGAGTTACAACTAAAGAAGATATCTATTAACATGGTAGCCCTATTTATAGGGCCTGTTGGTTTTATCTGTTCACTTCTTTATTTTGGTCTTGGTCATTTTTTATCAGCATCAATTCCTATGTTCTATACTATTGCTTCTATTTTCACACTTATACACTTTCACAAAACAAAAGATATTCGCTTTATCCAAAAAGCTCAAATGTCTCTGATTTTGATACTTCCATTTTTACTTATGTGGTCTCTTGGCGGTTTTACACAGAGTAGCTATATCTTTATATGGGCATTTTTTGCACCTGTCACAGCTTTAATACATGATAAAAGTTCAAAATCTCTCTACTGGCTCTACTCTTTTAGTGGTCTTGTAATATTTTCAGCGATAATAGACCAGTACTTAATGCAAGTTATCCATATAAACCTTCCTCAAACCGCAATTGAATTCTTTTTTATTATAAATATAGCTGTAGCACTCTCTGGAATCTATTTTCTTATCAAGTACTTTATCGGAGAAAAAGATAAAAATACAGATGAACAACTCCAAGCAAAACATGCAGCACTTCTTCATAACACTAAAGAACTCTATGATAATATCTCTTATTTAAAAAGCTACAAATCAAACATAGATAATAACCTTATTGTAACAAGAACAGATCTTGATGGTGTAATCACATTTGCAAATGAAAACTTTTATAATATTACAGGCTATACAAAAGAAGAAGTAATAGGCAAAAACCACAATATTGTTAGAAGTCCTGAAACACATAGTGAGCAGTTTGAGCAGTTATGGAAGGTAATACTAAGTAAAAAGACATGGCATGGGACACTACAAAACAGAAAAAAAGATGGATCTAGCTATTGGGTTGATACAACTATATCTCCTATCTTAGATAAAGATGACAATATAGTTGAGTTTATTGCCATTAGACATAACATCACGAAACTGATACAGCATCAAGATGAACTTACAAATATGCTTTATGTAGATTCATTAACAAACTTACAAAACAGAAATGCACTTTTAAAAGACCTTGAAGATGGACCTAAACTCTCAGCAACTCTTATCAATATAGATAACTTTAGTCATATAAACAATCTCTATGGCGAAAACTTTGGGGATAGAGTTCTTGCAGAGTTTAGTAACCTTTTGTATAAGCGTGTTAAAGACGATATGAATTCTAAACTCTATAGACTTAGTGGAGATGAATTTATCATCGTCTCTACAGAAGTAGATTCTGAGAAAGTAATGCAAGAAGCGAAGAGACTCTTAGAACAGAATAATTCAAATCCAATCATAGTTGATGAGCAACAAATTCTGTTGAGTCTTACCATAGGTATCTCTTTAGAAGAAAATGCTCAACTCTTAACTACTGCAAATATGGCTATCATTGCTGCGAGAAAAGAGTTTAAAGATATAAAAGTATACACAAAAGAACTCTCTTTAAATGATGAGTATGAAAACAATCTAAAATGGATTAAAGAGATTAAAGATGCTATAGAAGAAGACAGAATCACAATGTTCTATCAACCAATTATTGATAATGCTGGGCATGGCGTTAAGAAGTATGAAACACTTATAAGACTGATAGATAAAAAAGGTCATATAGTCACACCATATTACTTTTTAGAGATAGCAAAAAAAGCAAAACTCTATAAACAACTTACTAAAATAGTCATCAAGAAAAGTTTTGAAGCCTTTAAAGATAATGATTATGAATTTTCTATCAACATTACAGTAGATGATATTTTAGATAATGATATTAACAACTATATCGTTCAAACTGTAGAGCAGTATAATATCTCAGATCGTGTAATATTTGAAATTGTAGAGAGTGAAAGTATAGAAAACTTTGATGTAATAGAGAGATTTATAAGTATGATTAAGTCATATGGATGTCGAATCTCTATCGATGACTTTGGAACAGGATACTCGAACTTTGAACACCTAATGAGACTCCAGGCTGACTTCATTAAAATAGATGGAAGCATCATTAAAGAGATTACAAAAGATAAACGTTCAGCACTTATCACTTCAGTTATTGTAGCATTTGCAAAAGAGATGAATATTCAAACTATTGGTGAGTTTGTTGAGACAAAAGAGATAAACGACAAGCTTGTAACACTTGGTGTTGATAAGTCTCAAGGTTACTATTTTGACAAACCAAAAGCAACTTTAGGAAAAAAGTAGCTATAATTCTTTAAAACTAAATAGAAGAATTATAATTATGCGAAAAACCCTAAAAAAGACATCTAGAAGCGAAAAACTCCAAGCCTTCATCAAAAAATCAAAAGTTCCACCAGAATTTTTAGCAGCCAACCGTAAAATGATATCTCGTGGAGTTGCACTTGGGATATTAATAGCCTTTATTCCTATGCCATTGCAGATGGGTGCCGTTTTACTTTTCATGCCTCTTTTTAGATTTAATGTTCCTATAGCCTTGGCTATGTGTTGGTTAAGCAATCCTTTTACTATGCCACCAATGTACTATATGGAGTATCTAACAGGCTCTTTTTTCCTCGGTAGTGAAATAGCCCCTGTTGAGATGACAGTTGACTGGTTTAGTGAGAATTTTGATGATATTTTCATTCCACTCTATGTTGGAACTCTATTTTACTCTGTAGTGGGTTCACTTAGTTCATACTGGGCAGTAAACCATTTCTGGAAATCATCAGTGCATAAAGACAAAAAGAAACATCGTCACCATAGATAGGAAAAGAAGACTGGAACTA
>JAYEJR010000133.1:0-28301 GCA_034660715.1 Campylobacterota bacterium
TAAGTATCTCTGGTGGTGAAAAGCACCGTATGATGCTTAGTAAAATGATGCTTGAAAATGGTAACTTTTTACTTCTTGATGAGCCATCAAATCACCTTGACCTTGAGGCTATCGTTGCACTTGGTGAGGCGATGCATGAGTTTAAAGGAAATGTTATCTGTTCTTCACATGACCGTGAGTTACTTGACGCATTTGCTAATCGTATCATCGAGATTCAAGCAGATGGTTCTATCATAGACTTTATCGGCTCATATGAAGAGTTTGCAGAGCAAAGAGCGGCTGGAGAGATATAATGGCAAAGTATAAACACTTTCTTGGTCTTGGTATAGCTGGAAACTTTGCTCTTCACTTAGACCAAGCTGGAGAAGCAGAAGACTTTAAAGATGTTATCACTGCAGATGAAGCAGCCCCAAAAGGGATGTTTCCTTTTTTCTTACCGAGAATTCAAAACCCTGTAAATCAAGCAGAGCTTCATGCAAAAGAGATACTCTCTACTTATCCTCTAAGCTCAGAGTATCTAAAACTTCCAGAGGACAAATCTCTAAACATTCAAGCTGAACCAGAAGTTGGGCTTGTTTGTGACTTAGAGTACACTATGGGAAAACTCTCCAAAGTAACTCCAAAATACTTTGGTGCATACAACGACTACTCTATCCGTGTTAAGGGCGCAAATAAAATCAGTGATAAGAAAAACTGGGGCCATGAAACAAAGGGTTTCGCAGATAAGCTTATAGAGATTGACAACTTTACACAAGGCTCAAACATAGATAACTACTCTATCTGTAGCTTTTTAAGACGAGATGGTGAAGTTCATGCTTATGGTGAAGATGTTGAGCTTACTGGCTACAGCTACTTTCATGAGAAACTTAGTGAATGGATCTTAAACCAGATCAATACTCAAGAAGACTTTGGTCCGCTTGAGCCTATCAGTGAGTATATCCATGCTTGCGAAAATCCTGATGAGGCTATCATCAGTATAGGGGCTACTCGTTATACAGAGTATGGAGAGACTACCTTTTTACAAAAAGGTGATGAGTCTATAGTTATCGTTTATGATAGAACAAAGCTCTCTAGTTCACAAGTACTAGAGATGGTACAAAGCTCTCACTACGACAGTAGTAAAATGAGTGTTTTAGCACAAAAAGTTATCTAAATGCAAACTGGCGTTTATGAGCACTACAAAGGTAATCGCTATAGTGTTATAGATACAGTAAGACATAGTGAAAGTGAAGAGCTTTTAGTTCTCTATAGACCTATGTATGGAGAGCAAAACTTATGGGTTCGCCCCTTTGATATGTTTTTTGAAAAAGTAACCGTAGATGGTTCTCTTGTCGAACGTTTTAAATACATAGGCAAGGAAGATGAGTAGAGGCAAAAAACTAGATCTCTTCATCGGTGCTGACATAGACGACTCATGGGCACAAGTCCAAACTCCACGAAAATCTAAAATAGCAACAGAGATTTTAGAACCAGCCAAACACTTTCTGTTTTTCTCAAAAGAGAAACGCCGTGGAAAAACTGTTACATTAGTAGGCGAGTTTCATCTCTCTAAAGAGGATGCGACTTCAACTCTTAAAGTACTCAAAAAAAAGCTTGGATGTGGCGGAAGTTATAAAGAAAACTTCATGGAGTTTCAGGGTGAACTGGGAGAAAAACTTCGACCTCTGCTAGTTGAACTTGGCTTCCGTTTTAAAAATGGACATTAAGTAGAATCTACAAGCTTAAGCGCTAATAGGCTCTTTACCCTCTCTATAATCTACTCTAGCACTACTAACATTAGAAGTGATAACATATCTATCCCTACCACTCTCTTTTGCTTCATATAGCATCTCATCAGCTCGAGAGATAAGTATCTCATCATCTAAAGCATCATCAGCAACACAACAGACTATACCTATAGATATTGTAAGGTACTCATTCACTAAAGAGCTTTCATGCTCGATTTTGTTTTCTCGAATACAATCACATATATCACGGGCTAATTTAGCACTACTTGACTCATCAGTTTCTGTAAGAAGCACACCGAACTCTTCACCACCAAGTCTAAAAACATAGTCACTAGGACGCTGTAGTGTCTCTTGAAGAGTTTTAGCAACCTTCATGAGTGCATGATCACCTTGTACATGTCCATAAGTATCATTATACTGTTTGAAGTAGTCTATGTCGAGCATCATAAATGTTATATAGTGCTTGCTGCGTTTAGCACGACGAAGCTCTTTTTCGTATACATGGTTAAAGTATCTTCTATTATGAAGGGATGTCAAACTATCTGTATAAGATACATTTTCAAGTTTTTTGTTTGCTCTTTTTAACTTCAGAGTAGTCTCTTCTAATTTTGTGTGGTCTTTTTGAATACTTCTAAATACATAAAATGAAATAGTTAAGATAGAGATTATTATAAAGAAAAGTGCTATTCCTAGTTCTCGATTTAAGTCTGTATAACTTTGTAAGAAAGTCCTGCGTTCATAGTAAGCTACATCAACTTCATACTCTATCAGTTTTTGTATCACACTATCAAGTTTTGATACTTTCTTTTCTAGTGTATGAAGATTTATTTTACTGAGTTCTCTTCCACTATTTGCCAGTTGCTTTATTTGGCCAAAGTAGTTATTGACACTCTTTATCTCCATACCAACATATGCGACATACTCTAGTTCATTTTCTCGTTTAAAATGGCTCTCATACGATTTCCATTTTTTTACAATTTTCTGTAGGGAGTGACTAATTTCATCTGCACATTGACTTGGGCTAATGTCAAGACGTGCTGCACGGTATACACTATTTGATAGTTTATTATGATAGGTTTGAAGAATTTCATTGAGTTCAGTTACAGGCACTAAGGAGCCAAAGTAGAGTCCATCTATGTTTTTCTTCATAGAGTTTATATGCATGGTACCGATGATACCTACACTAATGAGTCCAAGTGTTATGAGTAAAAAAAGAAAAAACAACTTACTTCTAAGTTTTAGTGCTTCAATAAACTGCATAGAACTCCTTAATCTTTATCACATAACTAGCATGATTTGTACCATTATTAGTTATTTTAAAAAAACTAAGGAGCTCAAAAATTTGACACTATGTCAGATAAAGTAGTATTAAGAGCTCATTTTTTGAACTTCATCGATTGTTTTTGCAATTGAGGAAGAGAGGTTTTCACAGCCATCTTTAGTTACTAAGATATCATCTTCTATACGAATTCCAATGCCACGATACTTTTTAGGAATTGCTTTGTCATCTTTTGGACAATAGATTCCAGGTTCTATAGTCAGTACCATTCCAGCTGAGAGTAGAATCTCTTTTCCTTTTGGCGTTTTATAAGGAGACTCGTCATGTACATCTATTCCCATCCAATGACCTATACCATGAGGATAGTACTTTTTATGAGCTTGTTTTTTGAGCAGTTTTTTGAGTTTTCCCTTTAAAATACCAAGGCGTATCATCCCTTGGCATAAAAGCGTCTCCGACTCTACATGTAAATCACTTCTTTTGACACCACTTTTAATCATTTTTATAATCTTTATCTGTACATCTAGAACCATAGAGTAAAGCTCTTTTTGTGCAGGTGTAAAGCATCCATTAACAGGGATAGTACGAGTTATATCACTTGCATAGTACTCGTATTCACAGCCAGCATCTATGAGTATCAGTTCTTTATCAACAAGCTTTTTATCATTACTGATATAGTGCAGAGTATTTGCAGCATCTCCACAGGCTACTATTGAAGTATATGCATCACTATAAGCTCCATTTTTCTTAAATATATGCTCTATATCAGCTAAAAGTTCGTACTCATTATCAAGATTTTTACTCTCTCTCATCGCTTTATGATGTGCTTCTTTTGTAATCTCTAAAGCTTTTTTTATCAACTCTATCTCAGTATCAGATTTTATTAAACGCTGCTTTCCTATAAGATATGCTATATTTTTATGCTCATTAAACCCAAGACTTTTTTTCACTAAATTTTCTATTCGTTCATCTTGCATATTAAAGTCATAGTAAAGATGCTTACTACTCTTTAGGTACTCAACTATCTTAGTTTCAAACTTATCTATTGCTAACACATCATCAACACTAAACTGCTCTTTTGCTTTTTTTGCCCCAAGTCGTTTACCTGTCCACAACTCCATTGTTTTATCTTTCTTTTGAACAAAAAGAATCACCTTTAACTTCTTCTTCTCTTTTAGTAAAACAAGAGCAGCATTATCCTCTTTAAAGCCAGTTAAGTAGTAGAAGTTACTGTTTTGTCTATATGGAAACTCAGTATCGTTTGAACGTACCTTTTGCTTTGCACTAAAGAGAACAACTATAGAGTTTTTCTCTAACTTAGACCCAAGCTGCTCTCTGCGTTTTAAGTATTCACGCTCTTGAATCATTTACACACTCCACTCAGCCATCTATTGTTTTGTTCTAAAACATCTGAAAGAGCACTATTAAGAGCTTTTACTCCACCTTTTGCATCTAACGTACCTACTTCAAGGTTCTTTTTTACTCTTATACTTTTAAGAACATTTGAGCTTTTTGAATCCACTAGAGAGAATGAGATGACTACTTGAACAAATGACTTCTTATTCTCATCACTAAAGTACTGCACAAACTCTTCGACATTAGTCTCTAGTATCAAATCAGCTCTGCTTCTTGACTTAAAACTCTCTACACTTGAAAAAATTCCACTCATCTGAATACTTTTTACAAGCTCTGCATTTATCGCACTGTTTGGATTAGTTGACCA
Source organism: Campylobacterota bacterium (assembly GCA_034660715.1). Classification (GTDB taxonomy): domain Bacteria; phylum Campylobacterota; class Campylobacteria; order Campylobacterales; family Sulfurimonadaceae; genus Sulfurimonas. The sequence continues at coordinate 4,730 of JAYEJR010000133.1, forward strand.
CTTCGACTCATTAAATACAAGTTCCATATACTCATCTTGAACATATCTCATTTTTGTAGACATAAGGGTAGTAGCACTAAAGACTTGACTTACTTTCAAGGATTTATCACTACAAGAGTTAGACTCAAATGTTTTTGTTGTGACTTTTGGAGCTATTCTATACTCATAGATAGGTGGTGTTGTAACACTACACCCTGCTAAAAGTATCGCTGCTATAATTGTTAATATATATCTCATCTAGTTCTCTCCTGGAGCTTTGTTTATCTCTTGGCGTTTATATAAAATATCTGCTGGACTCTCATCATACTGCTTTAGAGTATTTTCTAACTGTATAAGTAAACCTTGAAGTTCTAAAAATGTATTATTCATAGTTGGTACGACATCAGAACCTAAATCTTTTAAGTTAAATTCGCCACTCGCAATAGCACGTTTAAACTCAGCCATAGATGATGAAATGCCTTTATAGCTAACTGATATTGATGCTAAAGAGCCTGAAATCTTATCTTCCCATGCTATACTTTTGTCTAAAAAGTTATCTATATCTGGCATCATATTATCTAGTTTTTTACTAAAAGAATCCATATTCTTTAGAGTAGAGTTCAAGTGATTTATCGACTCATCATTGAGAACTCTGTCCATTTTTTCCATTACAGAAGCACTTCTTTTTAAAAGTAGTGCCATCTGCTCTTGGTTATCTGCTCCTAAAAGTTTCTCTGTCCCTACTAAGGTTGATGATAGTTTACTAGAAACACTTCCCAGAGATTTTTCAAAATTTTCAAAAAATGAAGGAACAGTGCTTATTACTGGGTACTCTTCCCCTTCTTGAACTTCTAAAACCTTGTTCATCTGTCCACCCATGCTAAGGTTTATATAGCTTAAACCCGTAATCCCTTGTGCTGTAAGTTTTGCAACAGTATTTACCTTTATAGGTGTTGATTTTAAAATTGATACTGTTACTTGTACCTGTTCAGAGTTTTTTGGATTTATCTTCATATTAGCTACTTTTCCAACACTTATACCTCTGTACTTGACAGGGGCATCAAGGTTCAAACCTAATACTGACTCATCAAAATAGATAGTATAGTTTCTTACATCTGTATCTGTAGTTGGTTTTAGCATCCAGTAAGCAAAACCCATTATCATTAATATTCCAACTAAAACTAAAATTCCAACAAATGTATAATTTACTCTATTATTCATATATTATTTCCTATCATTTAAAAAAAGTTTGTACAAAAGCACTGTTTGAAGTAGTAACATCTTTGATACTTCCCTCATAAGCTATTTTTTTCTCATCAATTATAGCGACTCTATCTAAAGTATCATAAATCGACTGAAGGTCATGAGAAACCATGACTATACTAAGACCAAGAAGAGAGCGTAACTTCAACACTAACTCATCAAACTCACGTGCAGAGATAGGATCAAGTCCACTTGTTGGCTCATCTAAAAAAAGTAGTTTCGGGTCCATTGCAAGTGCTCTTGCTAAACCCGCTTTTTTCTTCATTCCACCACTTATCTGAGAAGGGAAAAGATCTGCATCACTTGGTTTAAGTCCTACGATGTTTATCTTAAAATCAACTATTTCATCTATCATTTTCTGCGAAAGGTCTGTGTACTCTATAAGAGGAAGAGAGATATTATCTTTGATACTTAAAGAGGAGAAAAGAGCTCCTGCTTGAAACAAAACACCCCAGTTTTTTCTGAGTGTTTGTGCCTCTTTATGCTTGATACTTTTTATGTCGTAATCAAGAACCTTAATTTTACCACCATGGAACTCTTGAAGCATAACCATCTCACGAAGAAGTGTTGTCTTACCACAGCCACTTGGACCAAGCAAACCATAGATCTCACCCTCTTCTATACTGAGGTTTAAACCATCATGAACTATCTTTTCTCCAAAAACAGTCCTGACACCTTCTACTTTTATTACACTCATATTATATTCCCAAGTTTGTAAATGCGATTGAGAAAAGTGCATCACAAACTATCACTGCAAAAATAGACTCTACTACACTCTTAGTCGTGTTAAAACCTATACTCTGTGTATCATCTTTTACAACTAAACCGCGGTATATACCTATGCTAGCAATTAAAAATGCAAAAAATGGACCTTTTAATATACCTATGAAAAAGTGCTTTGCATCTACAACTTCACGAAATCTATCGACAAAGAGGTTCGTAGTAATACCTAAGTCAATGTAGGAAACTATCATCCCGCCTAATATTCCCATTATATCTGCAACAAATATCAAGATTGGAAGGACAATCATCAAAGCGATGATTCTTGGCATTACTAAAAATGCATAGGGATCAAAACCCATTGTTTTCATAGCATCTAACTCTTGAGTGATTTTCATAGCCCCTATTTGAGCTGTAAACGCCGAACCACTACGTCCAGCAATGACTATAGCTGTTATAAGGGGTGCAAGTTCACGGAGTATAGAGATACCTAACATATCGACTATAAATATATTTGCTCCGTATATTTTCAACTGATATGCTGATTGGTAAGCTACAACTAATCCAATCAAGAAACTTGTTAGGGCAACTATACCTAAGGCTTTAATGCCACTCTCATTTATCTCAAAAGCTATCTCTTTAAAGCGGATGTTTTTAAAAGATTGCATATAAGATATTTTTGTCATCATAAGTTTTCCAAAAAACTCCATAAAAGAGAAAAAACCTAAGAAGTAATCATTTATCACTTTATGAGGAAAGTTTAAAAGTCTCTTTTTTTCAACTTTTGTATCTATTTGTGTACTGATTTTTTGTAGTTTAACTAACTCTAATGTAGAAAGTACTGTTGAAGATTGAGTAACAATAGTAGTTCGTATATTTTTAGCATTGTAATCTTCTTCAAGTTTTACTAAAAATAGGCCAGCTGCTGTGTCAATAAAGTCAACATCTTTAAGATTGATAACTATAGATTCTATATTTTGGAGGTTTACATGAAAGATACTATTTTGAAGAGTTGTAACACTGTAGAGATTTAACTCTCCAGAAAAATCTAGAGAGAGTTTCTCATTTGCAAAATTTAGGGATACAGCACTCTTCATTTGGGTAATTACTAAAAATCTCTCTCGAGAAGTTTATTTACTTTTAAAATTGTAATGATTTTATCCTCTTGTTTTCCAACACCATCGATGATAGTATCTTCACCATTTACAGTATCTGGCGGTGGCCCAATGTTTGTCTTTTTGATACGAATAGCCATTGTAAGCCTATCTATCACAAATCCAGCAACATCATCACCATGTCTCATAACGATAAAACGTGTCTCATCAGAATGATTCTTAGTAGCAAGACCAAACTTAGTACGTAAATCTATAAGAGGAATAACGGCACCACGAAGATTAAATACACCAAGAACATAAGGAGGTACTTGAGGTACTCTTGTCCATGTAAATGGCTTAATAATCTCTTGAATTGCTAAAATAGGAATAGCATACTCTTCCTCTCCAATCACAAACCCAACTAATTGAACTATGTCATCCATTGTATTGTTATCACTATTTTGCTGATCACTTTGTTTATTAATAATCTGTTTTAATTTATCACTCATTATAAAAACTCCGCTTTAAAATTAACATTTCTCTGAACTACACTAGATAGATAATCAGCCGAATATGGTTTAGTAATATACTCAACCATTCCAGACTCTACACCTCGCATACGGTCAGACTTACCAGTACGAGAAGTTACAGCAATGAGAGGTAAGTTTTTATACTTGTTATACTTTTTAATCTCAGTAGCAAGTGTATATCCATCCATTCTTGGCATCTCTATATCTACAAGCATCGCATCAAAGTTATGATCACCCGACTTTAAGATGTTGAGTGCTTCTTGTCCATCACTAGCTTCAATGAGTGTTATACCCATTGGTTCTAATGCTTTTCTCATGATAGTTCTATCAGTTTTAGAGTCATCAACTATCATAACATGATAGTCACTTGCTTTCGTTTTTTCATGACTTATCGCTGCTTCTGAAGATATCGCCATTGGAGTTGCTTTTACATCTCTTGCCATTGCCATAAGAGCAACAACATCAACAATAAGTGTAACCCCACCATCACCACGAATAGTAGCTCCAGCAACACCTTCAATACCTTTAAGGTAATCTCCAAGTGACTTAATAACGATCTCTTCTTGTCCAACAAGTGTATCAACAATAAGACCTAGTTTACTAGTACCCAAACCAAGAACAACAACATAAGCATTTTCACTTGCATCAAGTATGCGTTCTACTTCAAAGATATCACCGATGTGAACAAGAGATAAGACCTCTTCACGAAGTCTCATAACTGAACGACCCTCAACAGTATATATCTCATCTTTAGATATTCTTACAGTCTCTAAAACTGAAGCAAGAGGAATCGCATAATACTCTTCTTGAACACCAACTAAAAGAGCTTGAATGATGGCAAGAGTAAGAGGAATCTTGAGCTTCATAGAAGTCCCAACACCAAGCTCACTATCAATATCTATCATACCATTTAGTTTTTCAATGTTTGTTTTTACAACATCCATTCCAACACCACGACCTGAAACACTAGTCACTGCTGCAGCTGTTGAGAAACCTGGTTTAAATATCAGTGTAAAAGCTTCTTTATCACTCATATTATCCGCTTCTTTTTCGCTTATAATACCTTTTTCAAGAGACTTATTTTTAAGCATTGCAGCATCAAGGCCTTTTCCATCATCATCAATCTGAATAACAATTTGGTTCCCTTCATTATATGCTTTAAGACCGATTGTTCCAGTCTCATCTTTTCCATTTGCAGCACGATCTTCTGGAGTCTCAACTCCATGATCACAAGAGTTACGGATGATATGAACGAGTGGATCACCTATCTCTTCAACGATAGACTTATCAAGCTCAGTATCTTCACCTGCTAAGACTAGTTCGATTTTCTTGTTAAGTTCACGAGAAAGATCTCGAATCATTCTAGGGAACTTGTTAAACACTTTACCGATAGGAAGCATTCTTGTCTTCATAACGGCTATCTGAAGGTCAGTTGTAACAAGTGAAACAATAGATACAACTTGGTTAAGCTCTTCTAAGAACTCTTCACCCTCGTAACGTTCTTCAACTTCTTCGTTAATCTTCATTAGTCTGTTTTTGGCAAGAACTAGCTCACCAATAAGGTTCATTAGGTGATCAAGTCTTTTTACATCAACACGAATTGTCTGCTCAACAGCAGCAGGTGTTCTTTTAGCTGGTGCTGCTGCTGTAGCTTTTTCAGATGAAGGAGCATCTTTAACTACAGGGGCAGGAGCTGGTGTTGGAGTAGGGGCTGGTTCTGGCTCTGGCTCACTTGCAGCTTCAACATCTTCAGGAGAAGGTGGAGCCGCTAAAACCTCTTCACCTGCTTCTATCTTCGCACTACGTTTAGCTGCATCTTCAGCTTGGCGTTCTTGAAGAAGCTTTTCTATTTCAGCTTCTAAGTCATCAGGACTCATACTGTCATAATCAGGTTCATCTTCGGCAGGTTCAGCAGCTACAACTTCTTCTACTACCGCTTCTGCTACTGGAGCTTCAGTAGCTACAGGAGAGTCAACTTCACCACTACCACCTGTTATCTTATCAAGTCTTGACACACAAGCTGCTACATCAATCCCTGCATCTGCACTTGTATCACGAATCGTCTCTAGAAGAGCTTTCATTAGGTCTATAGACTCTAAAATTACATCCATGATATCTGGAGTGATAACTAGTTCCCCGTGTCTAGCCTTGTTTAATACATCTTCCATATGGTGTGTAAGGTGTGTTAAAACATCAAAGTTTAAAAATGAAGATGCACCTTTAACAGTATGTGCAACACGGAAAATTCCATTTAAAAGTTCTAAGTCTTCAGGACTATTTTCTAGTTCAACTAAATCCTCATCAAGCTTTTCAACCAACTCAAACGATTCAACTAAAAAATCTTGTAATATCTCTTGAAATTCATCCATATTTATACTCCTTCTGTCATATGTGCACGAACTATACGTGCTACTTCATTACAAAATGAGCTCGCTTCAAACTTAACTAAGTAAGCTTCCCCACCAGCTTCTATACCTCGACCTTCACTAAAGTGATCACTAATCGAAGAGTTAAAGATTATTGGAATATTTTTAAATCTTCCATCTTCTTTAACATTTGAGGCAAAATGGAAACCATCCATTTTAGGCATCTCTACATCAGAGATAATGATTTTTAAGTGATCTGCAATATTCTCACCATAAGTACCATGAAGCTCGTCTAGTTTACTTAGTCCTTCAACACCATCCATCGCTTCTACGACTTGAAAGCCCATTTTTACAAGTGCTTCTTTTACTATTTTTCTCGCTGTAGCACTATCATCTAAAACAAGTGCTAAACCAGAGAATGTTTCTAACTCTTTAGGAATCGTGTCCACATCAGGTTCATAGAGGCCTAAGTCTTGAACAACAGACTCTAAATCTAAGATAAGTAGGACATTATCTCCTTCTATCTTAGTCACACCAGTTATCTTGTTTGAATCAAGAGAGCCTGTTGTACTTATGAAAGATGCTGGCTCAATTTCACTCCAGCTTATTCTTCTTATTCTTTTTGCTTCATGAACTATAAAACCGATAAGAACATTATTAAACTCTGTAATAATTACTCTTGAAGTCTGTTCAGTTGATTCTGGTGAATCAATACCCATCCACTTGGCTAGGTTAACTACTGGTATCACTACATCACGAAGATCAAATATTCCCTCTATAAAATCAGGTGTACCCGGAAGTTCTGTTAAAGCCGGAACACGGATAATCTCTCTTACTTTAGAAACATTAATTCCATATATTCCTTCATATACATCTCCATCTTCTTGCTTTAAGATACGAAAGTCAACAAGTTCCATCTCATTAGAACCGACTTTTAGGGAGTTGTCATCCATTTTCTATTCTCCTTTTGAGAATTTTTCTTCATTAAGAAGCAATTTATCGTTGGTTGATTTTACTATAAAATATCTTTGATTGCAAGCAAAAGCTGCTAAATTTATATAGTGAGATTTTTCAAATTCATAATCTCTATTTTGATGAAAATGTCCCTCTATAAAATACTCACTATCATACTTTTCTAAGTTACGTTTAGAGATAAACTCTTCAAAACCTTTAAACTCCTTGCAGTCATCTTTTTTTGATAAAAAGCTATCTAGTTTTTTTAATATAAAATGCTTACTTATACTATCTATAAAACTTAAAATAGAGAGGACAACTGAACTTCTTATCAGCCAAGTATAGAGTCTGTAAGTACTGCTTACATCAAAATCTCCATGAGCTAAAGAGACACTTTTACCCCTAAAGCTACATACTACTGGCTGCTGAGAGTAAGAGAAAACCTTAGCGTTTGGGAAAACATCTTCTAGGTTAAAGTCATGATTACCCTCTAGATATATGATCTCTATCTCTTCATTAATATCATTAAGTAGTTTAATCATTTGAGAGTTTACTTTATGAGTCTCTTTCACATCACCAAAAAGTGCGTCAAAGATATCACCCATCAGAATGAGCTGTGTAGGTTTTAGTTTTTTAGAATGGATATCTTGTATTAGTGAGAGTAGTTCTGGACGCTTATGCGAGTAGTGTGCATCTGAGATAACAAATGCACCTTCGAGTATTTTTATATCGCTATGGAACATACGCTATATTTGGTATACCGCTGTTTTCATCTAGTCCCATCATGAGGTTGGCGTTTGCAAGTGCCTGAGATGAAGAACCACGTAGTAAATTGTCTATAGAACTTGCGATAAAGAGAAGGTTTCCTTTTTGTTTTACATAGATATCACAAAAGTTTGTTCCTGCTGTATTTTTCATATCAACAGGGTTTTTACTTACACGAACATAAGGCTCATCTTTGTAGTACTCACGAACAACTTGTCCAGCATCAAACTCACCCTCAGTTTGAATGTATATAGAAGAGAGCATTCCACGAGTTAAAGGCACTAGATGTGGTACAAAATTCACTTCATCAAACGCCACTCCAAGCTTTTGAGCTATCTCTGGTGCATGTCTGTGATGAAATGGATTGTATGCAAAAAGGTTATCGTTTACATTTACAAAGTGCGTTACTTCACTGAGCTTTTTCCCTGCTCCACTTACACCAGTTTTAGCATCTACTATGATAGGAGTTCCCTCTTGGCGTTTACTCATAAATGGCAGAAGTCCTAGTATGGCAGAAGTTGGAAAGCATCCAGGATTTGCGACAAGAGAAGCACTCTTAATCTCTTCACGGAACATTTCAGGAAGACCATAAACAACATTCTCCAAGTTCTCTTCATCAGTATGAGGGCAGTAGTACTCTTCATACACATCTTGAGTCAGTCTATAATCTGCTGAGAAGTCTACTATTTTTGTACCAAGTTTCATAAATGGCTTCACAAACGCCATCGCCGTTTTGTGAGGTACTGCGAGAAAGACAAGACTACAGCTATCTGCACACTCATCTACATCTGCTTTTTTCACTTCCAAAGAACAAACACCACTTAGAGAAGGGTGTAACTCATCAAGAGTAGTCCCACCTGTAGAGTTTGCTACGTAGTTAAGATTAAAAGTCGGATGATTTATGAGCATTTTTACAAGCTCTAAACCTGTGTAACCGCTTACCCCTATGATTCCTACATTTATATTTTTACTCATGATTAGTGACACTCAAATACTATTTCTTGGTACTTCACTTCATCTATCTCAAACTCTTTAGTTCCACCAGGAAGAGTAACTTTTATTTCGTCACCCTCTTCCTTTCCTAAAAGTTGTTTTGCCAAAGGAGAACCAAAAGAGATAAGTCCCATATCTGGATTCGACTCACAACCGCCAACTATGGTGTAAGTGACTTCTTCATCACTGTCTAGATCCGTCATACATATCGTTGAGCCAAAAGAGATTCTTGCGTGTTCAAGTTCACTAGGGTCCACAATCTGTGAGTTTCCTATTATAGCTTGAAGTTCGCCTAAACGATTATCTATGTTTTTTTGCATCTCTTTTGCCGCATGGTACTCGGCGTTTTCTTTTAAGTCCCCATGTTCTAAAGCTTCTTCGATATCTTTTACAACTTGTGGACGTTTTACTTCTTTTAAGTCTTTTACTTCAGCTTGTAGCTTTTCGTAACCGAAAAGCGTCATAGGTTCTACTCTTTGCATAAATGTTCTCTTATATTATTATTTTTATTATTATAGCAAAAGTTATGATAGATATACTCTTTCTACTTAGTTCTTAAGAGCTTTCAGGTCAAAATTGATTGTATCTCTTTCGCACTTAATGGTAATTATACACCCTGACTTTGAAATATACTTAGCACTTACTAGCTCTTCTAAAAGCAGAAGCTTTGCTTTAGTCATAGGGTCATAAGCATACAAGTAGTCATTTTCAACAAAAAAAACTCTTCCTCCACCACAACCATCACCAACTATGCCTTCACATACTAGGTCAGACTCTAGATTAAAACCATCCACTATCACTACACTCTTCCTTTGTCTCTTTTACAAACTCCACAAACTCTGTGCTATTTTTATCCACTGCTCTGTATTCATCAAAAGTATAACTTTTAAATATAGTCTCATCGATACAGCTACAGAGTGTCGTATTACTCTCTTCACCACAGTGGCTTAAAAGCTCTCTCTTTTGACTCTCATCCCACCCAAAGTAACTTGTATAAAAAGGGTATAGTGTCCATACTGCAAAACCTGCAGTAAGTACTATATTTACTATATAGTCTCGTTTTTTTGTCTCTATATATTTTTTCACATCATAAGCTATAAGTAGTACAAAAACCACTTCTAGCCCTATAATAAACCAGTCACTATCCATAAAATCTAACAATACTTTTCCTTAAAATTTTAAATTTGGTCGTAAGATAAGTTGATGGTTATTTACCCCATCATCTTTTAAAACACCACGATACTTCTCATCACTTGTATAAAGGTAACCTACTTCTACTCCAAAAGAGACCTTCTCAACCCACGATATCGGGAACTTTTTCTCTACTGTAAGTTCAGTGTTTATGATCTTTCCTGTAGTTGCACTCGCTTCTATCATCGCTGAAAAAGCACTATTATACAAACGCGACCATGCACTTTCTTTATAATCGATACTACTTCGTCTTGCCCCTATATAAACAGAGTCAACAAAGTTCTCATTTGAGTTTGCTTTATAACCTACTCTAAAACTCCAGTCTAGGTCTCTATCTTGTTTTTCCCTTGTCCCTTTGAGTTTATACTCAAAGTTAAGCCATCTATTAAAGTAGACTAAGTTATCTTTTATAGTATGATCTCCAACAGAAACTAAATACCCTATATATGCCCTATTTTTCCCTACTCTTTGGTTATCAAACTTATCCTTAGTGTTTTTAAAAACCATCATTCTTCCAAAGAAAAAAGATAGAGAATAAGGCTCTTCAAAACCAGCTGTTAATGCTTTAACAAGACTAAAGTTTTGAAGAGTTGCATCAGAGTAAAGATCCTCATTAATTTTTCTAAAGTAAAGCCCAAATATCGACATCGGATGCACCGCTGCTTCTACTAAAAATATATTTGGATTCAAACTGTTTAACATGAGGTTAGAGTAGAGATCAAGTTCACTTTGACTTGAAGCGTCTGTGATATCATGATCTTTATCAAGATCTATAAACGCCGATACATTTGAGTAGTAGGCATCTAGCTCATAATCATACTCGACCATATCTTCTGCAAAGAGAGTAGCGTTTAGTATAAACAGAGTAAAGGTAAACATAAAGACATTTTTCATTAACGTAATCTTTTTATAGCCTCAGAACACATAGTCAGCCCAAAGGTTGCAGTAACACCCATGAAACTACCCTTCTCTTTTATGTTCGCCTCTTCAGAAGAGAAGATAACCTTGTACTTCTTTTTAAACCCGCGTTTTTTTAACTCATAACGAATTTTTGAGCCAAACTTATCTCCATAGCTCTTCCAGATATCATCTACTTTTATCTTAGTAGCATCCATTCGTTTTGCTCCACCAAAAGAGCTTATGAGTTTTTTGTAGCACTTCTGTGCGAGTGCTAACTTGGCGTTTCTATCATCTATAGCATCTAAAACCAAATCATATGGCTCAAAGTCAAAGTCCCATACCCACTGCTCATCTATACGTTTTTCTATGATGGTTAATTCTGGATAGTGGCATTTAAGTGCTTCTACTTTGACTTCACCCTCATGAAGTTCTGACCACATTTGACGGTTTTGGTTAGAGTCATCATAGGTATCAAAGTCTACTATAGTGATGTTTTTAACGCCACTTCTATAGAGACAGTCAAGACAAAAACTTCCAACACCACCAACCCCTAAAAGTATAATGTTGGCGTTTACAAGCTTAGGAAAGTCATCTCCTACAAGAAGCTCTATACGGTCATACTTCCCCACTTTAGTCTATCCACTCTTCTAAACTCTTCATGCTTTTATATGCGCTCAAATCAAGCATGATAGGAGTTATAGAGATGTATCCAGCTTGTATCGCATCAAAGTCTGTCATACCCTCTTTACCTTGGCGTGAAGAGAACTCAAGCGGATGTAGCCCTAGCCAATGATACTCTTCTCCACGAGGATTTCTATGAAGATGGGAGTCGTTTGCATAGTGTCTATAACCTGCATAGGTTACCTTCATCTGTGCTTCTTGCTGCTCTGGTGGAATGTTTATATTTAAAAACTCACGAGTAGGTAGAGGGTATTTTCCCTCTCGTATTTTTGTCACTATAGTTTTGATGGTTTTTTGCGCAAGTGAAAAGTCTCCATCAGGATTTGTGAAGTCCATCACTTGACTGATAGCGATAGAGGGAACATCATGCAGTACACCCTCCATAGCTCCAGCTGCAGTTCCAGAGTACGTTATATCCTCACCCATATTTGAGCCACGATTTATACCACTCACCAGAAGGTCTGGTTTGTCGTTTTCATACATCGTGCTCAAAGAGAGATAGACACAGTCCGTTGGCGTTCCATCTTCAAGCTTATAGAAGTCATCACCAACACTTACAAAACGCAGAGGTCTTACTAGAGTAAGAGAGTGCCCACAAGCTGACTTCTCATTTGCTGGTGCAACTACTGTTACCTCAACATCTTCTAACTCTCTAAGTGCCTCTACTAAAGAGAGTAGTCCCTTTGCTTCATATCCATCATCATTCGTTACCAAGATTTTATAACCCAAGGCTATTTCCTCACTTAATGCTCGTAGCATACTTGTATTTTATATCTGTATTTTACCTCATTTTATCAATAATGGTGACACAACTTATCACCATTGACATATGTTGTATACTCTAAAGGAGGAGTTACATGAGCTATCTAGGTTACTCTAAAACTACATTTTATCTATATCTTGTACACTTTGTAGTTCTTTTTTTTGAAGATCTATCTGCTTATAAGAACATTCAAGTTCTGTGTTTTCCAGTAACTTTTCAATTTGTTCATTTAAAAGAGTAGTGTCTATCTCTGAAGAGTTTAGAACAACAAAGTCATCACCAAAGACTCTAAAGACCAAAGACTTAGAAAAGTATTTTACAAGAAGTGTAGCGAACTTCTCTAAAAACTCATTTCCTTTTTCCCAACTATAATCATTATTAAAACTTGAAAAATTCTTCAAATAAAAAATATACATAAAACTAAACTCTTTCTCAAACCCATTTTTCATCAATACTACATCTAAGTAGTTTGGATTGTAAGCATGTGTTATCGTATCTTTGTAAAAGTAAGCAAAACGCTCCTGTTCTAGAACAGTAGTTGGTAGCTGGCTTATGTTTTTATCGATATGTATACTTTTAAGTGCCTTTACTGCGGCAACTACTACAGAGGGATGAAACTGTACACCACTCAAAGTGATAAGTTCATCCATAGCATCTTTTAAACTTTTTCGGGCCTTATAGATTCTACTTGTTGTCATTGCATCAAAAGCATCAGCCACTATCATTATCTGAGAAAGAGGATTTATCTCTTCAGCACTTAGTCCATCAGGATATCCAGTGCCATCATAGCGTTCATGGTGAGATTTTACTATTTCAGAGAGTTCTTTAAACATAGGTACATGGTTTAGAAGTTTATACCCTACACTAACATGCTCTTGAATCAACTTATACTCTATCTCATTTAACTTTTTTGGATTCAGTAACACTGTATCTGGTGTAGCAACTTTTCCTATGTCGTGGAGTATTCCTGCTTGATATATCTTAGTACACTCTTCTTTTGTGTAGTGCATCTCTTGAGCTATCAGCTTAGCATACTCTGCCACACGTTTAGAGTGCCCAGCAGTATAGGTGTCTCTCTCTTCTATCATTTCAACCATAGAGTAAAGTGTCTGTTCATAGTTTTCATTTTCATATGCAAGAACTTTTGTCAGCTCATCACTCTTTTTTTGGACCATCTCTTCGAGATTCTCTTGATAGTTTCTATTTTTTAAAATAAGATGTAAGTTTTCTATGATTTTCATCAGTTCTTGATTTAACTGATGAAAGTCAAAAGGTTTGATAACATAACCCTCTATTCCAGCTTTTATAGCTCCCATCATATAGTCTGATTCGCTATGAGCTGAAGTTACAAGAACAGCTTGTTTAGGATTGATTTTTTTAAGATTTGTTATCATCTCTAAACCATTCATTCTTGGCATAGATAGATCTGTGATGACTATATCGAAGGTCTCTTTTTTATATAAGTCTAAACCTTCTAGTCCATCCTCAGCAGCAACAACCTTAAAAAAGAACTTTTTTAAATATACATGCATAGAGTTTCGTATGGAGTCATCATCTTCGACATAAAGAACACTAAAACCTTCGGATAACTCTTTAAGCTTCTTTATATCAGTCATGATTTACCTCCTCTTTTGCTAACTCCACCCTAAAACAAGCGCCATCATCTTTATTATTTACGCTGAGTGTACCAAAAAGATGCTTTTCTATTATAATTTTACTCATATAAAGACCTAAGCCTGTACCATTTTTTTCACTTTTAGTACTAAAGTATGGATCAAATACTCTTGAAATTATGTCATTTGGTATACCACCACCATTGTCACATATCTCGACTATTATATTCTCTTGTGTTTCACTAATGGATGTCTTTATTTTTCGATTCTCTTTTCTATGTTCTTCTAAAGCCTCTTTCGAGTTTTTTAACAAGTTTATAAAAACTTGCAGTAATTCTCTAGAAAATATATTAACTTTTGTTTGAGAGTTATAGCTATTTTCATACTCTATATTGTTGTTATCAAGACTTTTACTTATCACTCTAAAAGACTCCATAAAAACATCAGAAATCAGTACTTCATCTTTCACCTTGTTAGGTTTAAAAAAGTTCCTGAAGTCATCTATTGTTTTTGAAAGATGTTTTGTCTGTTCTATGATATCTTCAACATCCTTTCTTAGTGAGTCAGTAGAGATACTTTCAAGTTCTATATCTACTAAAACATTGTTTGCATCCATAGCTATTACACTGATAGGCTGACGCCATTGATGAGCTATCATACTTATCATCTCTCCCATCGCAGCATGGCGAGATTGCGCTATCATAATCTTCTCTTGATCTTTGAGTTTCTCTTGATCTTGATGACTCTGAGTTATGTCAACTATAACTGTTCCAAATTTATTTTTCTCTTTTTCTTGCATCACAAAGCCTAAAACACGATAAACTCTCTCCTCCCCTCTCATATCAGTAAACTTTAAAACTCTATCTATATGCCCTTTTTCTAAGATTTCTTCATCTATCATGTTTGAGTACTCTAGATTTGTACCAGAGAGAAGATCGAATGAAGACTTCCCTATGATATCTATACCATTAAAAAAAGAAGCACCTGTATCATTTGCATATATAAATCTCTTCTCTTCATCTTTAACAAATATATTTGCAGGAATATACTTCATAAACTCGTCAAACTGTTCTTTTGATTCTCGTAAACTATCTTCTAATTCTTTTAACTCTGTTAAATCTACAGAGTTTCCTACCATACCTACTATCTCTCCTTTATCATCCTTAAGTGGTGACTTTAAAGTTAACAAGTAAACTCTCTTTCTATCCGGATATGTTACCCACTCGTAGTTACTTATCACACCCCTATAGGCATACATTTCTTCATCTTTTCTTCTAAAGAAGTCAGCCATATCTTTTTCAAAAAGCTCATAGTCATTCTTATCTATAATCTCTTCTCTTGACTTTCCTATAAACTCTTCAAAAGCCCTGTTACACTCTATATAGTTAAACTTTGTATCCTTTACAAATATAAGATTTTTCACTGAGTTTATCGTGTTAGTTAAAAGTAAGTCTAACCTTTTCTCTTCTGTTCTATCTTCATAAGAAGCTACGATATCCCCATTTGTGAGTTTAAATATATAGTTCTCTCTCCACCCCTTTATGTTTTCATCTTCATAGAGAGACACGGGCATTTTAACCGCTTTACCCGTTTTGTAAACCTCTTTAAAGATGCTTAGTAGTCCAAACTCCTCGACTCCCTCAAAAACTTCATCAACTCTCTTTCCTATGATATCTTCGCATTTAACTCCCTCTAGCTCTTCAACGAGAGAGTTTACTGCTTTTATCTTAAAGCTTTTGCCATCATCCTCAGTCGTGTACATAATATTTGCACTTTTGGTATGTTCAAAAAAATCAAAGTAGAGTTCTTCATCCTCTTTTAACTGTAACTCTAACTCTTTTTGTTTCGTTATATCTGTATGAAAACCGACCATTCTAACCGCTTTTTTATCTTCATCAAAAAGTGTCTCCCCTCGATCAAGTATCCATACCCATGAGCCATCTTTGTGACGAAGTCTATGTGTATAGTTATACTCTACATCTTTTTCATTGTGGCATATTTCTATTTTTCTGAGTGCTTCATCTATGTCATCGGGGTGAACACGACTCTTCCATGTATCAAAACTATTTTCAAGTTCATCATCCGCATACCCTAACATCTCTTTCCATCTAGGAGATAAGTAGAGACTATTATCTGCTACATTCCAATCCCATAGACCATCTTGAGTACCTTTTACCGCTATCTCTAAACGTTCACTGAGCATATCAAGTTCTGTCACATCGCTAAATGTCACGATGGTACGGCTCTTCTTATCTACATTAAGAGGCTCTGCTGTTACTATAAAACGGTATTTTACTCCATCTCTCCTCATACAGACCCTATGAGTAGTCTCACTATTTCGTATCACATACTCCAACCAGCTCACTCCATGCATATCAGAAGTCACACACTCTAGTTCATCTAAAAAGTACTCACATATACAGTTGTGCTCGTTTTTAAAACCCTCTAGAGTATCAAACTGAAAAAACTCTAGCATAGTTTTGTTTGCATTATCTATCTGCTCACCATCTGTCGTTATCATTATTTGTGGTACTGTATCAAAAACCATCTCAAGGTAGTTCTTACTCTTTAGTATCTCCTCTTGTACTCCCTCGTATAGTGTGTCTACATCATCTTCATAAACACCAACTCGTCTATAGATAAAAAGTGCCATAAAAAGTAGTATTACAAAGAGTGTAAAGAGCATTTTAAAAAATATATCCTCTAAAAAGACCCCAATATTTGTTATATCTTGAAAGAAGATAAGTTTCACACTATCTTCATTTTCAAAGTTTTTAAGCACTAGCATGTGGGTTATATATTTTTTCCCATTGCTCTCTAGCTCTATGCCCTCTTTTAACGTGCCTAAAGCTTGAAACTCACCACATATATCTTTAAGTTCTCCCTCAAGAGGTGACTGAAGTCTATAGTTATCTATAACTACTTTATTTGGTTTTGAGAAGAGCTGTAATTTTTCATCTTTGATAAGCATAATCCCACAAAAACCATTTATTTCATAAATAGTTTTTAAAAGAAAATTTGGGTGAAGTCCTAGTTCTATAGCACCTAAGTAGACTCCCTGCTTATTAACAATGGGTGCTATAATTCTATAAGGGGTTGCATACATACCTGTTTCATACCCTGTTAAGAGCTTATGCTCTTTATGTATCTCTCTTAGCATTGCTCTTTTTTGAGATATCATGTCACTATGTTTATCAGGTTCATGTAGTCGTAAAAAAGAGCTTCCATCACTTAGATGCACATGCATGACTTTAAAGTTTTCATTCTCCTCTTTCATAAAATCATACTTTACTTTTAGAAGCCTATATACTCCTTCTCTATCTCTCTTCTGGAGAAGTTCTGCTAGAGCTGTAGTCTTTGAAATACGTAGAGCATGAAAAGTATAGTCTCTTATAAAGTGTTCTAAAACATGATTCATACTTAGATTTATCTGTTTTGAATAACTCTTGTGTTTTGTCTCTTGGATAGCTTTGTTATAAGAAAAAGTGAAGTAAACTACCGTTGCTGTTAAAAACAACATCCCCACCATGATATAGAGTACAATACTATTTTTTAAACCAGTTATCTTTAATTTTTTCATCTTACCTTCTCCTAGAAGAGTTCATCTAAAATGTCACTACCACACTCTAGCTCTTTTAGCCACTCTAAAAAGTGACCTACATTGTCACCTTCAAACACAAAACCATGCTGAGGAGCTATGGCGTTTACATCTAACTCTTCTATCTTTTTAACCCAAGCACGACAGAGTTTGTTTGAACCCATGTAGCGTTTGTGAAACCCTTCTAAATACCCTTTATGCTCTTGGAAATTCTTCACTACTTTACAATGCTCTGGTGTATTTAAAATAGCCGCTCCGATGTCTCCTGAAAAAACTATCTTTGATTTAGAATCATACAGAGAGAAGTTACCTGGAGAGTGTAAAAAGTGTGCAGGAACAAATCTCAGGGAATCATTTCCAAACTTTAACTTAGCACCATGATCACCTAGAGACATAACACGATCCATCTCCATAAACCCATAGTGACTCATAAAACGAACCCATAAAGAGCTCATAATAAACTTCGCTTTTGTAGTAACAGCCCACTGAGCGATAGAACCAGAGACATCAGGGTCTTGATGAGAGAAGAAAATAAACTTAATGTTTTGAATCTCTACATGCTTTTCAACAGCCTCATACAGCTCATCAAAGATAGACTCACTCCCAGGATCCACTAAAACGCCAACACCATTTTGAACGATTAGGAATTGGTTTACTGAGAGAAAAGAGTCCTCGTGAGACTCATCATCAAAACTAAACATAACACACTTGTGTGATCCATCTTCATAGAGTACTTTTTCATTTTCAGCCATTTTGTAATCCTTTAAATTCTCGTATCATCGCCATCTGGCGTTTAGTTATATACTTCACTAACTCACTCCTTTTAGAGTCGTTAAACAAAAAGACAAGACTAAAACTATGTCTTGACTCGCTCTTTCTAAACATCTTCGCTTTTGTGTTTATAATCAAAGGTCTTTTATCAAGTTCTACAACGATATCAAGGTTAACCTCATCACCTTTTTCTATACCTGCTGGAAGTGCATTTAGCTTTAGCTTTATAGCATCTAAAGATATATCTTCTATAGCTACATCTCCATAAAACTTATTCTCTCTTATAAAAAGAGAAACTGTATGATTCTCCTCTGGTATAACCCTAATTGTTTTCCTCTTTACTGGTGATGTTAAAACAAACTTGAGATTTTTAAGACTTACACTTTGAGTGTCAAACTCTATTTTAAGAACTTCAGAACACTCTAGTGTATGTGGTAGAGCATCTGAAACTATGTAAACTTTTTTCTCAAACTGAATAGCTTTTTGTTGCAAAAAATTAGTTTTAATCGTCAAAATTTCATTTTCTATTTTTACTATTATGCCATCATTTGTTATGCTTAAACCTTTATAGTAGTTATGAACTGCTATCTTGGCACTGTTTCTCTGAATGACTTCTAAAAGATCAAACATCGCTTTCATACTTGACTGTCAGTATCACTCTGTGTTTTGTTGTTATCAAATAGTTTGAGAAGATTAAGCTCTGTCACATCATCAAAAGATAAAATTCCATAAGACTCTTTTTGAGGAACAGCCTGATACTTTATGATGAGATGCTTAATCTCACCTGAAAGATTCTGTAGTTTTACATGAAAAAGCTTCTTGTCGTTCTGAGTAACTACATCAAACCACTTCACATCGTCATGTTCATATAAAAAACTATCATGTTCTAGAAAAAGTACACCAAGGTTTTTATACTTAGCATTAAACTCTTCAACACTCTCAAGCTCAAAAAACTCTAGAAACATTTTGTTAGCGATAATAGGCTTGTCATTTTTGAGCATCAAGACCATTGAACTTTGATAGTTAAAAACACTCTCCAAATGAGTCTGAAATATCTTACTTCTGTACTCATCACGTATGCTTAGCAGAGCTTCGTAGAGTACTTCACTTAGGGCAGTCACATTAACAGGTTTAGTTATGTACCTAAATACTCCTATCTTTATCGCTTCATGTAAAAACTCTTTTTCATCAAACGCTGACATTACAATGGTTTTGACTTGGGGAGCGATTGTTTTTATATGAGTAGCAAGCTCTAAGCCATTCATCTTTGGCATTTTTATATCTGTAATAAGTATATCTGTAGGGTTTTTTTAAAAGACTCAAGTGCTTCTTGTCCATCGCTCACACTATATACTGCAGAGAAAAACTTTTTTAGGAGTTTAGTCGCGTTTAAACGAAGTGCTTCATTATCTTCAGCGTAAAGGATAGTGTGATTCTTTGCTGCAGCTTGTAGTTCTTTTAACTCCATTTTCTTCTTCCCCAATCCTTATCTTTGTGCACTCTTATGAAGCTCTTTTATATACGACTCTAGTTCTGAGACTAACTTAGTTCTAAAACGAGAAGGACTTATGACTTCTATATGTGGCAACCAAGCTTTTATAAGATTATCAACATCTTCATCGCAACTCACACTGAATGTCACTATAAGACTACCATCACTGTTCTCTTTTAGTATCTCTTGAGAGTTGAGATGTTTTTTGAGTCTGAAGTAGTGGGCTATCTCTTTTTTGACTTTCACTTTTACACTAAAGCTATTTCCATCTTCAAACCAAGCTGTATGGACATTTTCTAACACTGCATCTATATCTACATAACTTGTCGAAAATACTTTACTAGAGGCACGAAACTCAGCTATGTGAGCGATAAAGTATGTTTTTATCTTTTTATCTTGCATATCCCTCGCTAAAAGATACCAAATCCCATCAAACGCCACAACTTTGTAGGGCTCAACTTCGGAGGTTTTTGCATTACTCGTGACTTTAGCGAAGTTGCGTTTTATGATTGCGTCTTCTATTTTATTTAGAAGTTCAGAGTCTTTGTTTATCTCTTCATATCCTTCTGGCTTGATGTTGTAAGGATTAAAAAAGAGTGGATTTGTGAGTTTTGCTCGAAGTGTATGAAGCTTAGTATCGGTCTTCTCATCTATGCCGCCAAGGCTACTAAACGCCAGTTCAGCTACAAGAAGCTCCTCTTGCGTTAAAGTAGGAGACGTGATGTCATAGCCTCTCTCTAAGTATATAAGCCCTTCACGAAGCTCTATAGGGAAAAAGTGAAGTCTCTGTACGTCTCTATATATAGTACGTCTATCAACGCCATACTCACTAGCCAAATCATCAATACTCCGAGGACTCTCCTCTTTGAGTGCTTCTAGCATCAAAAGTGCCCTAGAAAAAAGTTTATCGTGCTGAGAGTCTGCCATTTTTATCCTTTACATATAGAGCTCACTAGTCGTCTTAAAGAGAGTTTTCACCTCTTCTTCGAGATACTCTATGTTCTCTTTTGTCAAAGAGTCCACCGTACGCTCTTTGTTTGATTTCAAGTCTATAGCAATAAGTTTATTATCTTTGTAGAGCCTTGAATCATAATCAAGGATTATTTTAGCGTTTCTATACTTATATAAAAAGTTTTGCAAAACATTTTTAGAATTTTGGTACTTAAACTCAATAAGTTTCAGCTCATCTCTATCAAGAAAAAACGGCTTTGACTTATGTACACTCAAAAAGCTATCATCTGAAGCCATGTACTCAAATGTTTCTAACTCTTTGAGACTCAACTGTGTCTCTAACTCCTCATCATTTGAGCTTGAGAAGTAGAACTTCTGTGTAAGGTTTCCCATAAGAGCATTAAACTTCTCCTCTTTAAGTCTCTCTTTTAAGAGTGCTGAGTTTTGGGTTGCTAGAAACATATCTACCTTCGCTTCACGAAAAACATCTATTGGGAGATCTGTGCTCGAACTTACAACACGCTGCACCTCGTCTATGAAGATAGAAACAGGGTGAATGTTTGTGCTTTTTGTGCGTTTTGAGAGCTCATAAAGTATAGTATTGTTCAAGCTCTCCATCACAGAGTTTGAGAGCGACTCTACATTAATTATGACTATCTTACCTCTATTTAATGCAGCAGATATATCATACTCATTAGAGTTAAAGTTTTTGCTTTGAGAGAGACTGAGTAGTGGTGAGAGAAGAGAGCCCATGATGTTTTGTGTGAGGTTCTCGTTTGAGTTTTCACCAAAACTCTCTAGTGAATTTTTATTTACCTCTAAAATGATTTTCAGAGCCTCTTTTTTGGCTATAAGGTTACTAAACTTCTCTTTGAGTGTAGCGTTTATCTCACTATCTGCTAAAGTGTGTTCTGCTGCTGTTTGGATAAGCTCCTCTGCTCTTTCGACTAAATCTTCACAAGATCCTACAAACTCCTTTAAAATATCAAAGGTTTTACACACCTGCACCAAAGAGTAGAGTGTTCTTTTGGTTGGGTACTTAAAAGCACCCAGTCCTGAGGTCTCTATACTCTCTCTCTTGATTCCATCTATACTCTCTAGTGCTATGGCAAAAGCCTCTACACCTTTTAAAACACTTAGTATAGTTTGACCCAAGGATTTCGCACTATTTTGCCAGTACTTTGAGTCCTCGCCATGCTTTAAGATGTTATCAAAAAACTTATCTAACTCATCTTCATCCATCATCTGTATGAGGTTTATACTCTCACCCCAAGGCTTGCCTATCTCTACAACATCGTTTAAACGTCCAGCTTTTTGTGCTAAAGCCTTTACGCTTAAGTGCTCTTTGCCTTTATAATCATAGAGCAAAATGCCATGAGCACTTTTTATGCGTTTGTAGAGGTTTGGGTAGATATAACTCGATGTTTTTCCACAGCCTGTCTGACCAAAAGCAATAGAGTGTGTAAAAGTTGTAGGAACTACTATAGAAGAAGTTGTTTGTGAAGTCTCTTTCTTATCTTTAGCTGTTTGTATAAATCCCATAGTTGCCATAATTAAATCCTTTTCTCGTTTGTTGAGAAAAGTATATTTTATTGGTATGACAGCTTATGTCACTCTCTAATCTAAACTAATATCACTCTCGACTCTATTTCTTCCATTCTCTTTAGCTTTATAGAGTAAATCATCTGTGGTTTTAAAGAGTGCATCATCACTTTTTATCTTATTAGCCTCTATACAGACAAAACCTACAGATATAGTGATATAGGGGTGTTTTACGTCAACACTATGTTTTATAGCAAGTTTTTCGACACCTGCTCTTACATTTTCGATAAACTCTAAAGCCTCCTCGGGGCTCTTAGCAGTAAACAGAAGTCCAAACTCTTCACCACCTATCCTAAAAGAGTAATCATCGGCTCTCTTGAGTGCTCCATCTATGCTTTTTGCAACACGAACGAGTGCATTGTCGCCCTCTTGATGTCCATGCTCATCGTTATACTGCTTATAGATAACTCTTCATTTCTTTTTTTATCCGTTATATTTTGAGAAATACTTCTATAACCTGTATGCTTATTCTTGCTATCATAAACCGGTGAGACATAACTCTCTATCCAGTAGCTAGAGCCATCTTTTTTTCTGTTTTTAATCTCTCCATTGAGGTCAGTCTCTGAGATCATGACATACCTATCGATCATAGCCTCTTTTTCATCAAGCTTACGACTCTTTCTCCTCACCATATTTTTCAATCTCTTACTTTTAAAAAAGAGAGTTATACTTGATAGGAAAAAAAGAATGACTAGTCCAATCATCGGGTAAAAATAATGTAGCCAAGTGTCAGACTCTTCAGCACTATAGATAAGACCTTCTAATCCTTCTTCAAGCTCCTCTTTACTTATCTCTCCTATACTTTGATATATCTCACCTATCCTATAAAAACGATCAATACTTGTATAACCTATATCAAGTATCTTGGGAAGTATCATCTCCTCTATAACTTTCGCCTCATACTCCAAATGCTCTTTTGTGCGTTTAGAATGGTACTTTGCTTGGATGACTTCTATCGTCTCATCAATATTTTCTAAGGCATAGTGCCACCCTTTTAAAGAGGCTCGTTTAAATGATTCTACTCGTTGAGGGTATTTTTGTATTTCACTATCGGTAGTAAAAAGATTGTCCCCGTAAAAATCAACTCCATAATTAAGAGGGTTTATTATATTTACTTCTATATTTTGCTCTTGCATACTAAAGGGCTGATCGCTTAAGTATGCACTCATAACATCTACTTCACCTTTTATAAATGCCTCATTTGTAAAATCTAAAGCTACATAGTTATAGTCATTTTCAGTTAACTTAGCGCCTTTAAGTATTCCTAAAAGAAGAACATCATCCAGCCCTTTTTGAAAAGAGAGTCTTTTACCTTTCATCTCATAAGGACTATATATCCCTGAATC
>JAYEJR010000134.1:0-8109 GCA_034660715.1 Campylobacterota bacterium
AACTTTACATTCTCTATAGAGATTAAATAGTCATCTTTATGATAGGATTCACTTATAGAAAATGTTGCTTTTAAATCCTCAATAGAGCTCTCATACAAATCATGTTCAACAATATCATTTGCCATGATACTCATCTTATATAAAATATCATTTTCAAGTATTTTTTTGTGATCAAAAACAACAAATGAGCTTAAAACGAAGGCAACAACAACTCCACTCAAACTTATATAAGCGAATACTGTAGTTTTTAATGAAGGCTTAGTCAATGATAAAACCTCTAGTTTTTACAGTTCTTATGACTGATACTGGAAGTTTTTTCCGAATGTTTCGCACTGTTACATCAAGCGTATTTAATGAGATATTTTCAGGGTGTATATAGAGTGCATTGAGAAGTTCATCTTTAGAGATTATAGAACCTTTTTTTTGAAGAAGATAAAAGAAAAGATTTGACTCTTTGTTTGAAAGAGTAACAGCTTCACTCTCATACTCTAAAGTTTTCTCTAAAGTATTACAGATGAGACCATCTAAAGAGATTTCAGGAAGTGCTTGATTTCGTCGTCCTTGAACATGTATGCGAGCAAGTAGTTCTTCATTATCAAAGGGCTTATCTAGGTAGTCATCCGCACCTAGATTCAGACCTTCTATCTTATCACTTATACTATCATATGCACTAATTACTATGATGCCCGTATTAGGATTTTTTGTTTTAATATCGCCAATAAGCTCTAGTCCAATATCTGCACCATTGATATTTCTATCTAGTAAAATCACATCATAGTTAAACTGTACTATATACTCTTTGGCTTCACTCAGATTATGAACAATATCAACTCTAAAGTGTGCACAAAGATATGCTCCTACAAGCTTTGCTAAGAGTAAGTCATCTTCAAGCATTAAGATTCTCATGACTTATTAATGTCCATATACTTTACTAAACTGTGCAGTACTCCTAAAGTAAGGAGGGTATCTAAAGTAGACTCTAAAAGATTTAGCAGTACCGGGCTTAAGATTTGTTGCAACAACGAACTCTTTTGTAACTGACTGTGGCTTAAAACTTCTGTTAAACCCTCCACTAAAAAAATCCATAAAACCACTAGATTTGTAAAAGTTACCACCTTTTACATTTCCTGTTGCATGACCTTTGTTGACAAGTTTTATCTCAAACGTCACTTTACCTATTTTATGCTTACCTTCGTTTTTTACTATACCTGTGTAGATAATCTGTTCAGTACTTAAGAGGCGTTTATTTTTTAGTTTATGCAGTTTTACAACTTTAGTATACTTGTCTACTACTAAGATAGAAAAACCTGCTAGAAAAATACTGATTACAGAGACAGAGATTAACATCCCCATCATTATTTTTTTACTCTCTTGCTTTAGGGCACTAAAGACCCCAGCCACAAACATTAAAAAAATAACAAAAAATACAATAAAGTGCCAATAATTTAAAAGTGTCATCTACAATCTGCTCCTAGTGAGATATTATAATCTCCTGTATAAGTAAACGGTTCTACTATCACCTTAAACTCATGTGTCTCAGATACCGCTATATCTTCTTCTACTATCGACATCTTTTTAAAGGGTTTAAACTTTTTAAGATAGTTTCTGTACTTATTAGATGAAACTTTGTATGCACTTGCAGTTATTTTACAACTTGAAAAGTTTCTCTTGGACTCATTTGTAATAGAGCCGATGACAACAACAGCTTCACTAAAAAGGAGTTTCTTTTGACTTATAAGTTGAGTGGAGTTTTTAAATAGATAATCGTGCATTTTAATATAACCCAGTGTTGGAGTAAGAATCAATAAAGTAAATGCCAACAAAACTAAAAACACACCAAGTAGTAACTTTTTACGAAAAAGTATCGCAAGAATAATAAAGAGTAAGAAAAGGAAAAGTGCTCCACCAAATAGAAGATAGTCGTACATAATAAGACCATCTATAAATGAGGTGATTTTACTCTTCATTTCCTTTACTAGTCCTCTCTAGAGTTTTTCTCAGCAATACCACTCATGTCAAATCGACGAGCGAGTTCTTGCTTGATTCTATCTGGAGAGATATTTTTTACAGCTAATGCCACTAACATGTGATATGTTAAGTCTGCGGCTTCATAAACCATCTCTTCTTCATCATTGTCTTTGTATGCGAAACTAAACTCTCCAGCTTCCTCAACAACTTTTTTCAAAATTGTGTTGTCGCCTTTGTGAATAAGCTTTGCTGTCCATGATGACTTTGGATCTGCATTTTTACGTTCTTGGATTGTATGATACAGAGTATCTATAACACCATAGGCTTCTGTAGTATCTACTTCAACTTCAGAGTTTGTCTCACCTGATTCTAGTTCGGTAAAGAAACAAGACTTACGACCTGTATGACAAGCTACACCTGTCTGTGTTACTTTGATAAGAAGTGTGTCGTTGTCACAATCAAGGCTAAAAGAATGGATCGCTTGAGTATGTCCACTAGACTCACCTTTTTTCCATATACGTTGTTTAGAACGAGAGAAGTAGTGAGCTGTTTTTGTAGAGAGAGAAAGTTCTAATGCTTCTTTATTCATATAAGCCATCATAAGAATTTCATTTGTTGAGAGTTCTTGAACTATGACAGGAAGAAGTTCAGACTTCTCCCAATCGACTCTATTTAATGCTTCTTGCATTACTAGTTAGCCGTAGTTCTTTTTTTGACGTCTTTAGTATCAACCCAAATATTTGGAGTTGAACCGCCAGGTGTTAAGAAGATTTTAGCATCTTTGTTTTCACGAAGTGCTTCGTTGAACTTACCTTGAACTTTCATCTGCTCTAGTTGAAGAAGTTTAGTAGTTAAAGATTTAGATATTAAAAGATTTGCTTTTGCTTTTGCATCTGCATTAATCGTAATTGCGTCTGCCTTACCTTGAGCTTCAATTCTAGCTTGTTCAGCAACACCTTGTGCTTCTGCTGCACGTTTAAGTGCTTCTTGTTTTACACGTTGAACATCTTGCTCAGCTTTTTGAACTTCTTGTTTAGCGATTTGAACACGTTCGATCTGCTCTTTTACTTTTGTAGGAAGAACGATGTCACGAAGCTGAACTGATTGTAAAATAGCTGGAGAGTTTTCTTGCTCTGCTACACTTTTACGAATCCCAGCTTCTATCTCAGCTCCAAGATCATTTCTCATTTGAGTTAGAGCTTCTGCATCATACTTACCGATTACATTACGTACAACATCACGTACAACAGGATTGATGATTTTATCTTCCCAAGAAAAACCCCAATTAGAGATAGTCTGAGCCGCGAACTCAGAGTTAAGTCTATACTGAACTGTTAACTCTATTCCTACAGGAAGGGAGCGTTTATCAAGAACAGTTACTGCTGGTTTTGAAACTATTCCAGAAGTGTGTGAGTTAGCCTCTATACGAGAAGCATAGTTGATGATACGAACTTTTGTATCAACTGTATATACTTTTTGAATTACTGGAATGATAAAATGAAGACCTGGAAGTAAGGCCTGATCTTGGTACTTACCATTTGTACTTAAAATACCACGTTGACCCTCTTCGATGATAGTAAAAGGTTTTGCTAAAACAAGTAAAACTATCACAGCTATTGCGAAGTAAACTAGTCCAGATTTTCCACCCATATTAAAGTCGATGTTTGGCATTTGAGGACCTTTAGGACCTCCACCATTTCCGCCACCTGTTCCGCCAGTAGATTTTTTAGGTCCACCTTCGCTCTTTTTTTTGTTAAAGTAGTCATTCATATCTGATGCCATAAGTAAGTTATCCTTCATTTTATTTCCTAATTTTTCTAGTTCCCATGGCTCTGCATGGGAATTAATATATATGTATTACCATGCGGAGCATGGGAACAAGTTAGTCTATATAAGTTAAATAGTGCTCATACTTAGCATTTCTACCAAACACGATATCAAAGTAAGTACTCTGAAGTTTTTCAGTTATAGGTCCACGAGACCCACACCCGATAGTTCTTGCATCTACATTTGCAACTGGTGTAATTTCAGCAGCTGTTCCTGTTAAGAATGCCTCATCCGCGATGTAAACCTCTTCACGAGAGATACGACGGCGTTCAACTTTTATACCCATGTCTTCTGCCACTTCTATAACTGTTTTTTGAGTGATAGAGACAAGTGCATTGTCACTTGGTGGTGTTACTAAAACGCCATCTACAACCATAAAAAAGCTTGCTCCAGATGCTTCTGCTACATAACCTTGATCATCTAAAAGAAGAGCTTCATCGTAGCCACAATCAATAGCTTCAAACTTTGCCATTTGTGAGTTAAGGTAGTTAGCAGTTGCTTTAGCTTTACCCATGTTTGAAGTGTTTGAAGGTCTAGTCATTGAAGCTATTTTAAGCTTGATTCCATTTTTAAGACCATCTTCACCAAGATAAGCACCCCACTCCCAAGCAGACATAACAGTCTCAACAGGAGCATCTTTGTGATAAACACCCATAACGCCATAACCTAAAAATGCAAAAGGTCTAAGGTAAACATTGTCACCTTTAAACTCATTTTTACGAATTAGATCTATCTGTGCCTGATTCATCTCTTCAACAGAATAAGGGATATCGATAAGAGTCATCTTAGCAGACTCTTTAAGTCTTGCAGTATGGTCATTTAAGCGAAATATCGCATAACCTTTAGCAGTTTTATATGCTTTTGTTCCTTCTATTACACCATTTCCGTAGTGTATAGTATGTGAAAGCACATGTACCTTGGCATCTTCCCAGGCTACAAACTCTCCATTCATCCAAATATACTTGGCTGCGTCCATAAATTCTCCAATAATTGTTTGTTTAAAATTAGTAACATTCTATCCAAAATGATGTTTATCTTGTATTAACCCCTTTAATTCTAAGATTGTTTTAATATAATTATGTTTTAAAAAATTAATAAGGTTATTAGATGGCACATGCTTATGCGGATTATCGCGACGTAGACCAAGAACAACTCCAAAAAGATATAGATGAAATAAAAATTACTATTGGTGAAAGAACACAAGAAGATTTTGATCACTTACTAAAACTGGAAAGATGGGGAAGAGCTGCAACTTTTTCCGGTTTTTTCCTAATCATACTTATAAATATACTAGATGTAACTAGCTATGCACTTACTCCTATTCTCTTTTGGATTATTGGGCTTGTTGGAGCAGTAGCTATCGGTATGGGAAATGTAGGAAGATGGGCAAACATAGCACACCCTATCCTTCACGGTGCTTATGATAAAGTACCAAATATCCCGGCAAGATACACAAAAAAAGGCTTCGCAGCTGGAAACAGAAGATGGTATGACTGGTTAGACTGGATAAAACCTGATGCTTGGGCATATGAGCATAACATCATGCACCATTATCATTTAGGTGAAGTGGATGATCCAGATAATGTTGAAAAAAATATGCTTTGGCTTCATAAAGCGAAAATACCTATGTTTATGAAAGTGGCGTTTATATATATTTTTGCTGGTATGTGGAAACTTGCTTACTATGCACCAAACACACTCAGAATCTTAGAAAATAAAGAACGTATTAGAAGAAAAGAGGAGCCCACTCTAGACTATCAGATAAGTCCTTTTACAAAAAATGGTTTAGCTCTGTGGAAGTCTTACATCCTTCCATATGGACTTTTTCAGTTTGTTTTCCTGCCGTTACTGTTTTTACCTTTAGGGCTAGAAGCTGTTTTAAATGCATTTATACTTTTAGTAGCTGCTGAAGTTTATGCAAATATGCACTCATTTTTAGTTATCGTTCCAAATCACTCAGCAGAGGATATTTACCAGTTTTCTACACCTCATAAAACACAAGGTGAGTACTACCTTAGACAGATTATGGGAAGTGTAAACTACAACACTGGTTCAGATTTTATAGACTTTCAACACGGTTTTTTAAACTATCAGATTGAGCATCATCTTTTTCCAGAGATGCCACATAGTTTTTACCAAAAAATGCAACCAATAGTAAAAGATATATGTAAAAAGCACAACTTAGAGTATCGTCAAGAGTCAGTTTTTAAAAGAATCAATATGACTGTAGATTTAATGGTAGGAAAAACACAAGTACTTCGCATAGACGGCGTTTAGTTAAACGCAGAGCTTATAGCCTACACCAAATACATTCTCTATTGTGTTTGGTGGAAGCTTTTTTCTTAAGTTCTTTATGAGTGTTTTAAAAGCATCGATTTTGTTATACTCTTCTCCACCCCAAACTTTCCAAATACACTCTTCATAAGTAGTAACTTCATTTACATTTTCAAACAGACAAGAAAATATTTCAAGTTCTGTTTTTGTTAGATTCACCAACTTCCCATTATTTAAAAGTTCTTTTTTTTCATTCTCCCATGTATATTTCTCTTTTAAAAGAATCAACTTATTAGACTTAACTGTAAAGTTTTGTAAATCTTTTAAAGCACTAGAGAGATCTTCTTTTAAATCTTGTCTTGATATCGGTTTAACAAGGTACTTTGTAAGTTGTAGTTCAACAGCTTGCATCAAATACTTTACATCTGTATGTGCAGTTAACATAATTGCTTTGGTTTCACGATCAGTTTCACGTATCTTTCTCAGAAGATCAAGGCCATTTAGTTTTGGAATATTTATGTCTATTATGAGAAGTTCAGGTCTTTTCTCTTTATATATCTCGTATGCTTCTTCACCATCTTCAGCTTCATAAACCTCTTTAAAGTGCTTTGAAAGATAACGCACATAGTTTTCTCGTATAGCCTTCTCATCTTCAACAAAAAGTACACGATATAAACTCATCTCATTCATTCTATATAATGCCTTTTAGTACTCTTTTAGTACATCATTTATTTGAACATAAGCTTCCATAGGTGTTGTTTCAAAATAAGCCAGCTTGTGCTCACGAGCAAACTCTCTAGTCATATCTTGCACCTTCAGAAGATTAAAACGTGGGGCTTTAGGAAAAAGGTGATGCTCTATTTGAGTATTGAGTCCGCCATAGAACCAGTGAACAAAAGAACCACCCTTGAGTGAACGAGATGTTCGCATCTGAAGCTCCATCCAAGATAGTTTTTCTCCAACCTCTTTTTCAAACACCTCGCACCCTAAATGGTTCGTGATAAAACCAAACGCCAACCATGGAGAGAGTGTAAAGTTTAGAGTAAGCGCAACGATAGTAGCATCTCCAAGTGGTAAGAAGTAAAAAATAGTTCCCCACACAATAGGCCAGTGCATAAGCATAAGAGCTAACTCTCCCCACTTTTTATGTTTGATAACAAAGTTATAAGATTGAATGATAAACGCAGGATACATAAAAAACATGGCACCCCAAAATACTAAGTATTTCGAAGCTCTCAACCATGCCTTATCTCCCTTTTGATGATTTGTAAAAGCACCATCAAACGCCAAGATATCTATATCTTTTTGTGGAATATTGCACCACGTATGATGATTGACGTTATGTTTAAAGTCCCACCAAGAAGAGCTGTTTGAAAGTATAAATGCCGAGAATGGATAAGAGAGTTTAAAAGAGAGTGTCTTGTTTTTAAAATACTGTAAATGTAGAATGTCATGAGAAACAAATACAGCACGCGTCCAGACTATAGTCATAAAAAACCCAAGAGCTATAGGTGCCCAAGCAGATGAGAAACCTAAGTCGCTCCACTTATAAGCAAGAGTAAAAATGATCGCCATACTAATAATGATAGCTATCATCTCAATGCTACCACGAACAGGAACACGATCAAGAAGTCCAGCCTCACGGACTTCGTTTTTTAGTTCGTTAAAATTATCTGGGTATGGAGTGTTTGACATATATGACCTTCATGAAAAATTTATAATAATTATAACCATACTATTCTAAATCTTTATTGATTTACACCACAACCAATGTTACCAACTTGTTACCAACTAGAAATAGTCTCGTAATCAATAAGTTTTATACTTTCGCAAAATTCACACTTGGAGATTTAACAAAATGACAAAACTAAAGAACACAGCGCTCAGCTTAGCTGCAGCAACTGCAATCGCATTAACAGGATGTGGATCAGATGATGGCGGAACTACGAATCCACCAATTGAAAATCAACCTGTAGATGAAAATAAAACAAGCATAACACTAGCAAACGAAATCACTACAGACACTACACTTACAGCTGA
>JAYEJR010000135.1:0-8047 GCA_034660715.1 Campylobacterota bacterium
CTAGTTTTGAGTCTTAAAAGTGTAAAATTCTCTCATGATTAGTTTAGAAAATATTGAAAAAATAGAGAATATTTCTTCAACTGAATTTATGAGCAACTACAAGGCTTCTGCAACTCCAGTTGTGATGAAAAATCTTACAAAAGAGTGGAGAGCAAGGAAGAAGTGGTCTTTGGAGTATTTTGAAGAGTTAGGCTCGGACGTGGAAGTGAAACTTTATGATTCTAAGCCCTCTTCAGATGATAAACTCCAGCATGCGGCTGAGAAAACCTTACCTTTAAAAGAGTATTTTAATTTACTTCGTAGCGGAGAGAAAGACCTACGAATGTTCTTTTTTCAGATACTTAAAGAGATTCCAGCTCTTCAAAGAGACTTTAACTATCCAGACTTAGGAGTGAAGTTTTTTAAAAAACTGCCTGTTATGTTTTTAGCGGGTGAGGGTGCAAAGGTACAGATGCACTATGATATAGACTATGCAGACATCATCCTTTGTCACTTTGGTGCAAAAAAGAGAGTGGTTATGTTTTCACCTGAGCAGACAAAATATATGTATCATGTCCCTTTTTCATACTCAGCACTCTTTGACGTGGATTTTGCAAATCCAGATTATAAGAAGTACCCAGCATTAGCTAGGCTCAAAGGGTTTGAGACAACGTTAGAGCATGGAGACGCTCTCTATATTCCACCTGGATGGTGGCACAATGTAGAGTATGAGGGGATTAGTTATTCACTCGCACTTCGTGCATTTCCAAGAACAGCAAAAAACTTTTTAAAAATGCTCCATAATATAGTGATAATTAGAACGGTTGAAGGTATAATGAGAAAACTTTTTTCTCAGAGATGGAACGATAGAAATACTAGAGTGGCTTGTGAGAAAACAAACAAAAATATAGAGAATTTATGAAACAAATAGTTTTAATCTTACTTCTACATGTAAGTAGCACTTTTGCTACTTCTTATAATTTTACTGAGACAAGATATAGTGATGCACTAGAGAGAAGTATGAAGCTTGATGGCATTATAGAGTTTACAGAAGGTCTCGCAATAGAGTATAACAATAGCGGCAAATCACTTCTTTATGAAGATGGAGAAGTACAACTTCTAGAAGATGGTGAGAGCATAGAGCTTGATGAGGGTGAAGCTCTAAAAATTGCACAATATTTTGAAACTGTTTTGATGCTTTATAGAGGTGATAAAAAGAGAATAGAAGAGGAGTTTGTCATAACGCCACTTGAAGATAAAACTCTTCTAGCCCCAAAAGGGGAACTCTCTTCTTATATGTTTAAAATAGAGCTACAAAGAGAAAATAAAAAACTTAAAGAGATAGTAATGTATCTTAGCAACTATGACAAAATTACGATAAGCATACATGATGAAATACGCTAACTACCTTATCTTAGTTGTTTTAGTCATTAGTGGCTTTTTACTAAAAGATAGCATTAGTATATCTACAAACTTACTCTCACTATTTGCCTCAAAAGAGTCAATACATAAGCTGCATATAGCAAATGAACTTGGTTACTCTAAAGAGATGTTTGTTGCAGTAGAGGGTTTTTCAAAAGAGTCAAAAAAAAGCATCAAAGCTTTAGCAAAAGAGTTTGAAGCACTTGATGAGATAGCAGTAGTTACATCTACTATAAAGCCCTCAAAAGAGATACAAAAATACTATAGAGACTATCATGGAATTTTGGCTGAGTTTGATGCAAAAAAGCTCTCAAATGTAGAAATAAACGCGAGACTTACAAAGCTTTATGAGGGACAACTAAATAGCTTCATATATAACCCTATAAATAAAAACGACCCGCTTGAACTCTTTAGGACTCCAAAGAGCAAAAAAGCCTCACACAAGGGGAAGTATATAACCCTAGAAGATTATGGTTATCTTATAAAAATAACAACAAAGATAGAACCCTCTCAAATGGATAGGGCAAAACTTCTTTATGACAGGGTTCATGAAATACTAAAAAGTCATCCTAAGGCAGTGGCATTTGCACCATTTTTTTATAGTGTGGAAAATTCTGCTGAGATCAAGGGTGATGTAAAGTACATAGTGGCACTCTCTACTATCATATTGTTACTTATCTATCTTGTGATGTTAAGAGATGTAAGACTCCTTTCACACACTTTTGTGGCACTGATATCTTCGATGATATTTGCTACTTTAGTCTGTACAACGACTATCCCTAACTTTGGTGTTTTGTCTTTGGCGTTTGGAACAAGTCTGACGGCTGTGAGCATAGACTACTTTTTTCACTACTACTTTCATAACTTTTACGGGGATAAACGCAGGTTTGATAGAAGTGTATTTTATGGGTTTATGACAACTGTCGTGGCGTTTGGAGTGTTCTCTTTCATTAGTGTTCCTATGATTTCTCAGATTAGTACATTTGCACTTCTTAGTCTCTCTTTTGCTTATCTGCTCTTTACCTTTGTGTTCCCATATCTAGAGATTAAAAATAGAACTACAGAGATAAAAGAGAGAGATTTAAAAGTAAAGATACCTTATCTACTTGTTACTCTCATCTCAATAGGGCTATTGGCGTTTAGTGTTTATAACCTAAGATTTGATAGTAACATTAGAAACTTAGACTATCAAAATATCAAACTACAAAATGCACAGAAACTTTTTGCTGGTAACTCCGCTAATAAGTTGACTCCTGTTATAGTTGAAGCAAAAGAGCAAGAAGAACTTTTAACTAGACTTCATGAGCTAAAAAAAGAACAAAACAATAGTTTCTCTTTTGCAAACTTTGTAGTAGAAAAAGAGGCTTGCAATAAGAGAAAAGAGATTATAGATAGTTATGATTTTGAAGCATTGAAAAAGATTATAGAAGTAGAGTCAAAAAAAGTTGGTTTTAGAGAAGGTTATTTTAGCACGGCTTACGATTTTACTAAAACAGTTCCCCTTTGTGAAAACGTAGACCTTGAGATATTTAAGAGTTTTAATCTCTCCACCTATAAAGAAAATGAACTACTATATACTATA
The DNA here is from genome assembly GCA_034660715.1 of Campylobacterota bacterium. Taxonomy (GTDB): domain Bacteria; phylum Campylobacterota; class Campylobacteria; order Campylobacterales; family Sulfurimonadaceae; genus Sulfurimonas. The sequence continues at coordinate 2,984 of JAYEJR010000135.1, forward strand.
GCAATGGTTCAAGACCAAGATAAAGCTCTCTCATACAAGTGGGTAAGTCCCATCGATGTAAAAGCGATGTTTGCTAAAGTTGCACAAGGGATGTTTGAAAACATCACTCTCTACTCTAGTATAGTTCTTGTAGTGATTTTTTCACTGCTACTTTTTAGTGTTAGGAAGAGATTCTTTTATGCACTCAACTATATACTTTTTCCTTTAGGCTTTACACTGACTATAGTTACTCTGTTTTATGAGGTAAATATCATGCACCTTTTTTCTCTCATAATTTTAATAGCGATAGGTATAGACTACGGGATATATATGAGTAACTCTAACAAGCCCACTAACACTATGTTAGCTATAAAGTACTCGCTACTTAGTACTTTTGCGGCTTTTGGTGTTTTACTATTTAGCTCCATAACTGCACTCTACTCTATAGGAATAGTTATCAGTTTAGGAGTGAGTTCTATATTTTTACTAACAAGGGTGATGAGATGATTTTTGAGTATATACATGGTGACAATTCTAAAGAGATTATAGACCTTGACAAAGAAGTAAAAGCGCAAGATAAGTTTGTAACAATCAACTCAGACTCCAAACTGGAGTTCATTAAAGAGTTTGTCCCTCTCTTTAGAGCTAATCAAAAGTTGGTTCTTTTTGATAAAAACCATAAACAGCTCTTGTCCTTTCATGAAGAAAATGACATTGACTCACTTAAAGGTGCAGATAAATTAGCCGAGGATACTCAGCTTCTTTTCTTTACATCTGGAAGTAGCGGATTTCCAGTAGGTGCGTTTAAAACACGAGAAAACCTTACAAAAGAGGTAGAGGTTTTAAAAGAGTTAGTCACTCGTAATGAGATAAAAAAAGTAGTTGTAACTGTGCCTTTTGTTCATATATATGGCGTTTTAGCTGGTCTACTTTTACCAATGAGCCTGGGTGATATAAAGCTAGTAGTTAAAGAGGACTTTTTACCTTATGAACTTATAGAAGAGGCAAAAGAGGGTCATACTCTTATCATTACGACTCCAGTTTTTATCAAAGCACTTGGAAAGTTAAGTGATGAGATAGATCTTAGTTCAGATATTTTTATCTCATCAACTGGACCTTTAGCAGTTGAAGATGCAGAAGTTCTTGAGACTCTTTATAGTACCTCTTTGATGCAACTTTTTGGCTCAACGGAGACAGGTGGTATCGCTTATAAGTTTAGTAACTCTACTAAGTGGATACCACTGAAGCATGCAGATGTGAAAACTTATAACGAAAGACTTGGAGTGAGCTCTCCTTTTATCTCACAACACCTTTTAGAAGATGGCATAAAAGTGTTAGCACAGCCTTTTAAGACAGAAGATATCATAGAGATAGACGAAGAGGGATTCTCTCTTCTAGGACGCTCAAACAAGATCATAAAAATAGCGGGAAAACGCATCTCTGCTTTAGCGATAGAAGCACTACTAGAGAGAATCAACGGAGTTGAGAGAGCAGTTGTAGAACTTGTCTATAAAAAAGAGCTTTTAAGAAGTGAGCAGATACTTATAACACTTCAGTCCAAAGAAGAACTGAAAAAGAGTTTCATAAAAGAGAAGATAAACGAGTGTTACGGAGTGCTTACCATCCCCTTTAAAGTTGTATATGCAGAGGAGATAAAACTCTCTGCTATGGGGAAAAAGGTGCTTTTTTAATCTAGTTCAAATCTAGCATTAAGAAAACAACTTGAGATATGATATAATAATTATAAAAATAGACTAAGAGAGGGTGTTATGCGAGTAAATAGAGGAGATATTATTAGCTATTTAAGTGAAATAAAATCAGAACTATCTCGTGATGGCATCTCAAAAATTGGTCTTTTTGGTAGTTTCTCTCGTGGTGAAGCTGGTGTTTATAGCGACATTGATATAGCGATTGAGAAAGAGCAAGGCTACTTAGATAGTCGTAGTGCTTATGAATACTTTGAAGAAATCTCAAAAATCAAGACTCTTATAAAACAGAAATTTCATAGAAATAGTGATGTTTTTGATCTCGACAGTAACTCTAGTATGAAACAAGAGATAATAAAAGACTTAATATATGTTTAGTTCTAAAGCACTAGAGAGAGTAAAAGTTATAGAGAAAAAAATAATTTTTATTGAAGCTATCATTAAAGAGAGTGGTTCTGTACCCTCAGCACTTGAGGATGAACAAAATTCAAGAGCTTCTATCTTAATGCACTTAACTTCCATCGCTGAACAGTTTGATAAACTTTTGCATAATGGTGAGTTAGATATACTCTCTCATTTTGAGAAAGAGGATATAAAGGGTAGTTATGAGCTTAGAAATTTTATAGCTCATGATTATGAAGGTGTTGATCTCTATATCGTGGAAGATGTAATAAATGAACGACTTCAAATCATTAAAAAATCTGTCAAAAAAGTTTTAAGTCTGTAAACTTACATCATATACATGATAAGTTCTATAGCCTCTAAAACCTCTTTATTTGTTAGTGAGTTGGCGTTTGCATAAGCTAGTGCAGCTCCTGCTCCTACGCCCTCTTTTGCTTCACCCTCGTCATACTTTTTGAGTATTGGTATCTCGGCGTTTGCAAAACTAAACTCAGTATAGATGGCATGTGGTGTGTAGCTGAGTTGTTCTAGGATGTGTTTGATATCAGAATTTTTGTCATTAGCTACCCAGCCAGTTGTCGCAAGGGTAATGTTCTCACTCTTTAGTCGCATAAGTACATTTTCTCTAAGAGCATCTGCTATAAGTAGACATGCAGCCATCTGTGTTCCACCAGCCAAAACTACATGAAAACGCCGACTTGCTTCGAGTAGAAAACCAGCACAAAATATAAGCATGTTATCACTCACAACAGAGAGTTTTTCAAACCTGCTCATATCGTCATTTATGAGAGAAAGAGCAGTAGTTATGGTCTCATTTTTAACATCATTTGGTACATTTAAAAAGCTTGAGGAGAAGTCCTCTTTGCAGTCATAACCAAGAGCCAAGGCTGATGCAGTTGCTGTTGTTGTACCACTAGGAGTAGACTCACCTAAAATAAGATAAGCTCCTTTAAGCTCATAAGCTCTTCCAAACGCCATCCCTTTAGCAAAAAGCTCTTTCGCGTCTATTTTCGCTCCGCTAGTTATAGAGTCAGATGGAGTTATATCAAAGTTATGAAGTGTAGTCTGCTCCGGTTGTACTTCAAGTCCTAAGTCTAGAATCTCGATACTACTAAAAGGATTTAGGTTCTCTACTGCACGAGTTATAAGTGCAGGTGTAGGAACACCTGATGGCGTTTCGGCAAGCTCTGGCATAGAAAAGAGTTTTTGTGTTGTGATGAACTCCGCATCCAGAGTCGGTGTGAGAGGAATTTTTCCGGGTATTCCAGCTTGTGTGATTCCCCCTATGTTACAAGTTTGTGTAACACTAGCAGCAAGTAAAAAATCTGCTTTTCCTTGGGGTAGAGAGTCTATTTCATTTGTAAATATGTTATATGTTTTCATGAGCATCCTAGTTCTAGAATTTTACCTAAAATAGTATGATTTTTGAACTATATTAGAAACTTAAGAATCATCATATAAAAAAGAGGATGCACTTATACCAATCCAGAGAAGATTTGCAGAAGTGTTGAGAGGTTGAACATTGTCCATAAGTTGAATCAGCCTTACGAAAAGCAGATAGAGCTCTTTACTTGGCTAAGGACAATGGAAGAAACCGAGTAGAGATTTTTGATATAGATTAAGAGTTGAGTTTTGTGAGTATATGAGAAATGTCTATGTGTGACTCTATATGTTTTGCAAAATCAGAAACGGCATTGGCTTTAAATGTTTTAAAATCATAGCCTCTATATTTAGGGTTTATTTCTGTAAATATCTTTTTTCGTAAAGCATCGTTATCAAAAAGTCCATGAATAAATGTTCCATAAAGATTTTTAGACTCTTTACATCTTTTTTTTGTAACGCCATTGTGAATCTCGTATCCATCACACATAACACCAAAGAGATTGTAACACCCTTTTTGAACGATCTTCTTTTCTTGAAATGTTACACTCCCTTTTAGCCTAGAAAAACCTTTCATCTCTTTTAGTTCTTCATGGGTTGACTCTATCTTTAGTGGGTCTAGCATGGTTTCAAACATCATCTCATAACCACCACAAATAGCAACTACTCTACTTTTCTTGGAACTCAGTATCTTCTCAAAACCTTGATCTCTTAGCCATTCTAAATCATCAAAGACTCTTTTAGTACCTGGTAAAATTATCAAGTCACAAGAGCTGAGTTCTTTTGATGAAGAGATAAAGGAGAGGTCTATCTCTTCATCAACGACAAGTGGTTCAAAATCGGTAAAGTTACTGATATGAGGAAGTTTAATAACCCCAACCTTTATGATAGCATTTGCTTTATTTTGAGTATAACCCATCATCGACTGAGCATCTTCAAAGCCTAAGTTAAAAGGCTTAAAGGGTACAACTCCAAGAACAGGGATTTTGAACCTCTCTTCTATGATAGTGATGCCTTCATTAAAGAGGGAGTGGTCTCCTCTGAACTTGTTGACGATTACTCCTATAACATTCTCACGAAGTTTTTTCGGAAGGAGGTTGTAAACGCCATATATGGAAGCAAAAACACCACCGCGTTCTATATCTGCGACTAAGATGATTTTTGTGTTAAACTCATCAGCTATGTATATATTTGAGAGGTCTTTGTCCATTAGGTTTAGCTCAACAGGACTACCAGCACCCTCAGCTACAACACACTCATACTCTTTGAGAAGTTCTTTAAAGGCTTTTTTGACGCTCTTGTGAAGTGTCTTGATATCTCTGTAGTACTCTCTAACATCTTTGTTAGAAACACTCACTCCATTTACAATGACATGAGCTTTTGAATCGCCACCTGATTTTAGTAGTACTGGGTTGAGGTTTGGTGATGTTGGTATACCTATCGCCTCTGCCGCAAAGTACTGTGGTATAGCTATTTCTCCACCCGTATCAGTTACTTGGGAGTTGTTAGAGACATTTTGTGCTTTAAAAGGAGCGACCTTTATACCGTGTTTATGCAGTAGGTAAGTGATGGCAAAAGAGAGAGTGGACTTGCCTGC
>JAYEJR010000136.1:0-8014 GCA_034660715.1 Campylobacterota bacterium
TTCCAGATACTTATGACTAAAAAAATTATAAAAAAGATCATCATCCATGTCGAAGTGTCTATTTCCATCTATTTCCTTCATTTATTCGTAATTCTGAAGATTATATCATAAGAGTTTTGTTAAAATACCGCTATAGGAATTATGATGGATGATAAAGTATTTACAAAACCGATAAAGAAACAGTTTGAGTTTGATGAAGAGGTAGCTGCAGTCTTTGATGACATGTTAGAACGCAGTGTACCTTTTTATAAAGAGAGTCAAAGAATCACACAGTTCTTTACACACAAAAATCTAACAGAAAATGGGGTTGTTTATGACCTTGGCTGTTCAACTGTATCTTTACTTTTAAATATTCATAGAGATTTAGAAGTAAACGCTGAGTTGGTAGGACTCGACAACTCAGAAGCTATGCTTGCTCAAGCTAAACGCAAGTGTGAAGCTTATGGCGCGAAGATAGAAGTTGTTAATGCAGATATACTCTCATATGACTACAAGCAGGCAGATGTTTTTATCAGTAACTACACTCTTCAGTTTATTCGTCCTTTAGTTCGTGAAGAACTTATAAAAAAGATAGCATCGAGTCTCAGAAAAGAGGGTGTGTTTATTTTTAGTGAAAAAGTAATTTCTCATAGCTCAAAACTTAACAAAGATCTTATAGAGTGTTATTATGACTTTAAAAAGACTCAAGGCTATTCAGAGTATGAGATCATGCAAAAACGCGAAGCCTTAGAGAATGTTTTAGTTCCTTATAGCGAAGAAGAGAACATTAAGATGGCGTTAAACTCTGGTTTTAGTCACTGTGAAGTTGTTTTTCGTTGGGCAAACTTCGCTACTTTCATAGCTGTAAAATAATCTTACTTCATATTTCGTCGTTAGTTTTGTTTGATTAGCAAACGCTAATCTGCTCAAAACTGCCTAGAACTATTTTGTAAGATTCATTTATCAATAATGCTAGTAAACATTAGCTGTCTGGGGTGCTTTTTTCTTCTTAAGCGCTTCACCCATCTCTTTATATGTGATGATGTCATCATCACCACACTCTTTGTGGTAGTAACCTTGAAGGTCGTAGTACTCTTTACAGTTACTGTAGTATTTTGCAGATATACCATGTTTGTTAACACAACCTACAAAGAGTGTACTAAGAAGTATAAATAGTGTAATTTTAATCATACTTCTCATAAAGCACTTCCCATACCTAAACTTTAAAAGTCTCTTTTGTTTTACAATACTCTGTTAAAAAACAGTTTTCACACTCTGGGTTTTTTGCCTTACAGATGTAGCGCCCAAAAAGTACCATGCCCTGATGGAGTGCATGTAGATTGTTTTTAAACTTTTTGACAAGTGTAGCTTCTGTTTTGATAGCAGTTTTGTCATCGCTTAGACCTAGTCTATGAGCTACACGAAAGACATGAGTATCAACAGCCATAAGGTTTGCCCCTGTATACTCTATCATAACTACATTTGCAGTTTTTTGTCCTACACCAGCAAGTGTTTGCAGCTCTTTCTCATCCATAGGCACAACACCCTCGTAAAATTCCTCAACTCTTTGGGCCATTTTGATGATATTTTTGGCTTTATTATTAAAAAATGAGCATGAGTTTATAAAGCTCTTCACATCATCAAGTGATGCGACTGAAAGCTCTTTAGTAGTTGGGTACTTCTCAAACAGAGCAGGTGTAAGGATATTGACTCGTTTATCGGTACACTGAGCGGAGAGAGCAACGGCTACTACTAGCTCATATGCACTTGTATATGTTAACTCAGTTACAGCTTCATCGTATCTCTCGATAAAGAGCTGATGAATCTCTGAAATCTCTTTTTTAGTTGCTTTTTTCATAGAGTGGATTTTACACTATTTTGTGCTATAATCAAAACATTCAGAACTTTTGGGAGACAAATATGGGTATATTTTCGCTATTTTCATCAAATAAAGCTTCGTCAAATGAGACATCAGACTTCAACGACTACTTAGATAAAGATTTTTATATGGACTTAGCAGATAGTTCTAGTTCTATGATGCTCTACTTCAAAGAAGGAATTGGTTGGATAGGAGCAAATAGAATATTTTTTGAAACTATGGGTTATAGAGATATATCAGTTTTCAATGAAAAGTATGAGAGTATCAGAGATATGTTTTTGAGTGAAAGTGAAGAGATATTTACCGAATCCGATAAAAGTTGGCTCGACTATATACGTAAACATCAGTCAAATGGCTATCGTATAACTATACTCAAAGATAAAAACAATGTTTTAACTATAGATGCAAAATGCCATATATTAGCGAAGAAACTATATGTACTTGAACTACAAGATGTGACAGAGTTACATAATGCAAAACTAAAAACAGTTGAAGTCGAAGCACTCAAAACAAAGTTTTTGGCAAATATAGGACATGAGTTTAGAACACCTATGAATGGGATACTTGGCTTCATTGAACTTATTGGACATACACAACTAGATAAACGCCAACATGAGTTTATCAACATGATCAGTAACTCTTCAAGAAATCTTATGACAAACATCGAAACACTGCTGGATCTCTCCCAACTACAAGGTGGTCGTCTTGAAGTAAATTCACAAGAGTTTAATCTTTTACCTGATATGGAGAGTTTGGCTCATAGTTTTTGTATCACTGGGCAAGAAAAAGGCATCAAAGTTCTTACCTTTATAGATCCTAAACTCCCACAGGAGATTTCAGGAGATGTGAAAAAAATAAATCAAATTATATTTTCACTGGTACAAAATGCTGTAAAGTTCACTCCTCGTGGTGGTAAGGTAATCATAGAAGTGAAACTTCTCAAACGCCAACAAAATGGTGACTGTAGTATAGGTTTTGGTGTACGTGATACAGGTAAAGGTATCTCAAATGAGCAAATAGCACTTATAAGTGAACCTTTTACATCTGGTAGTCAAGCTGATGAGAGACTAGGAGTAGGTCTTAGTCTTTCTCATGGTTTAGTGAACTTACTAGGTTCAGAGCTTAGAATACAGTCACAAAAAGATGAAGGAAGTTATGTTAACTATGTCTTAGACTTTAAAGCTTCTAAAGGACAAAACTTTAAAATGATGCCAAAGAAAAAGGTTAAAGTTCTTCTCCTTGATCAAACAAAGGTAGACGAAGCAAACTTCTTAACTATATATCTTCGCTCATTCGCTATAGATGTTGTTAAGTCTAACCAGCTTGATGCTGAGGTATATGATGGAGTAGATGCTCTTTACATAGTAGCAAATCAAGATGACTCTTCATGGATGTTAGAACTAGGCACTTACTCTAAAAAAGCGCCAATAATTCTTGTTATAAATAAAGACGAGAAATTACAAACTAAATTAACTCATATAGTAGATAGTACGATAGCAAAACCACTACTTCCAAGTTCTATAGCAAATCATCTCTACTCTATAAATAGTATGGAACCTATCAAACGTGTTGCTACAAGTGTAGAGATAAAAGAGAAAGTAAAAGCCCTTGTTGTTGAAGATAACATAATAAACCAAAGACTTATTCAGATACTACTACAAGGATATAATGTATCAGTATCTACAGCAGTAAATGGTGTTGAAGCTGTCAGTCTCTGTGAGCAGAATAAATATGACATTATCTTTATGGATATAGATATGCCTGAGAAAAATGGTATAGATGCTACACAAGAGATAAAAAAAGGTATGGGACTGAGTAGGTTAACACCTATTATCGCTCTTACTGCAATGGCTATGGAAGGTGATAGAGAGATGCTTATAAAAAAAGGACTTGACGAATACCTTCCAAAGCCTCTAAAGCGTGAGAAACTAGAGAAAGTTTTAAACAAGTATCTAAAAGTAACTGCATAAGATTCATTTGTTTAATAAGTATTAATAATTTAGCATTAAACTGCTAGATATAAATACAAGGAACACAAATGAACATAGCTACAAAATTTTTATCTACTATCTTACTTACAAGTGTTGTAGTATCTGCAAACACATTAGTAACTGTTAATGGAACTGCGATTACACAACAAGAAGTTGATACAGAACTTATGAATGCTACTCAAGGTAGATTTAACCAGGTTCCTGCTGAGAAACAAGCTCAGTTTAGACAGCAAGTTTTACAGCAACTTATTGGTAAAGAACTTATCTTTAGTGATGCAAAAAAAGTTGGTATCTTAAACTCTTCAGAGTACAAATCAGAGTATAAAAAACTTGAAGAACGTATGAAAAAAGAGTTAGCTGTTCAAGTATGGCAAAAGAAGCAACTTGATGGTATCAAAATCTCTAACAAAGAGCTAAAAAACTATTATGATAAAAACCTTGGTGAGTTTAATGAAAAAGAGTCAGTTCATGCTCGTCACATTTTAGTAAAAGAAGAGTCAGAAGCTAAAAGTATTATTGCTGAACTTAAGTCGTTAAGTGGTGCAAAACTAAAAGCGAAGTTTGAAGAGTTAGCAAAAGCGAAATCTACAGGACCTAGTGGACCAAAAGGTGGAGACTTAGGTTACTTCGCTCAAGGACAAATGGTTCCAGCATTTAATGATAAAGTATTTAGTATGAAAGAAGGTACTATTACACTTACTCCAGTTAAAACACAGTTTGGTTTTCATGTTATCTATCTAGAGGATAAGAAAAAAGCTGCAACTAAATCATTTAAAGAAGTTGAGTCATTTATCGAACAACGTCTAAAAATGGAAAAATTTAAAACTGTTATGAAAGATAAAATGGATGCACTACAGAAAAAAGCTGTAATCAAATAGTTTTAAAACTGTAATGAAAAACTCACCTATCTCTAAAATAGCTTTAGAGAGAAGAGAGTTTTTTGTTAAACGTGATGATCTAATAGACCCCTACTTAGCTGGTAACAAATACCGCAAACTTTATACTCTTCTCCAAACTCCCAAAAATAACTTTCAAAAAATAGTATCCTATGGTGGAACACAGTCAAACGCCATGTTAGCAATAGCTGCAATGTGTAAGGAAAAAGGATGGGAGTTTGTTTACTATACAAAGAGTATAAGTAGTCATATGAAAGAGTTGAGGTATGGAAACTACTTCGATGCACTCTCATTAGGTATGAGGCATATAGAGCTAGAAGATGAGTACTATAGAGAGATGATAGGAACGCTGCGTTTAAATCTTGATGCGAAAATATATGTTGTAGATCAAGGTGGAGCAGATGTAGCTGCTAAAGAGGGCTTAAAGGTTTTAGCGCAAGAGATAAGAGAACAGATACAAAAGAGTGATGAACTTGTAGGTATAAAAGCACTTGCTACACCTTCTGGAACAGGAACAACAGCTCTTTTCTTGGCAAAGTCACTTCCCGAATATACAATCTATACAACACCTTGTGTGGGTGATGAGACTTATTTGAGAGAGCAGATGTTAGCTTTAAGTGATGAGTTACCAAAAAACTTAGTTATATTAAAGCCTAAGAGGAAGTATCATTTTGCAAAGCTCTATTTGGAGTTTTATGAGATCTATTTGAAGCTTAAAGAGGCAGGTATTGTATTTGATCTTTTGTATGCACCATCTATGTGGATGGCACTTTTAGAGCAGACAAATGAGCCTGTGCTATACATACACAGTGGAGGAGTTTCTGGAAACTCCAGTATGCTTAAGAGGTATGAAAAAAAGTTTAGTCTATAAAAGTTACACTATCTTCTAGTTTGACACGTGCTGGCTGGTAAGAGTTTATCTTTGCATCTTTGTCTTCATAACCAAGAACTACACTATAAAGAAGTGCAAGGTTATCTGGTGTTTCAAGAGTATTTGCAACAACTCTACCAAACTCAGTTGTTGAACCTTGAGGACAGCTATCTATACCGAACTCTTGTGCTGCAAGCATAATACTCTGCATATAAGCACCACAATCTATAAGAGCACCCTGTGCTTCATCTATGTTGGCTTTATCAACAAAAACAAAAACAACAGTAGAGGCACCGAACCATCTGAAGTTGTCTTTCCACATTTGAATTCTTGTTTCGTTGTCTTTTCTATCAACTTCCATAAGTTTATAAAGGCCAGCACCTGTAACGATACGGCGTTTTTTATATGGATTTGTCCATTTTACTGGGTAGTACTGGATAAATTGGTCGTTCTCTATACCTTCATCCATCTTTGCGATGATAGCATCTCCAACAGTTTTGAGTGTCTCTTCATTACTAATAGCATAAGTTACCCATGGTTGCATATTTGCTCCACTTGGAGTCTGTGCTGCAGCATTTAAGATTTTTTCTAAAATATCTTTTGGTATTTTCTTATCACTGTACGCTCTTTTTGAAGAACGGTTTGTTAAAGCTTCTAAAACTGTTGGCATATATAATCCTTTGGTGAAATTATAGTAAAAAAACATTAAGAAATTTATAAAAGTAGGTATGAATTATATAACTAAACAAACTTGACAAAGATAGACTCAAGCTGATATAATAGCATATATCAAAATAAGGAACTATTATTATGAATAATATTTTTGAAAAATTAACACACAATATGACGCAAGCTATAGAGAGTGCAATATCATTAGCACTTCATAGTAAAAACCAAGAGGTACAAGAGGAGCACTTCTTTTGGGCACTTTTAACAAATTCTGACTCTATATTAAACCAAATGTTTAACAAAATGAATATAGATAAGGTTGCAATGGAGTTAGATATAAAAAGTATCATAGATAAACTTCCTAACTCTTCTAGTGTAACAAAAGAGAGTATTAGACTCTCTAAAAGGTTTGTAGATAGTTTAGAAAACGCTGCAGGTCTTATGACAAAAAATGGAGATACTTACCTAGCAGTTGATACATATATACTTGCTAACTTAAAAGTTGAACCATTTAAAAGTATCTTTAGTAAATATATAGATACTTTAGAGTTATCTAAAAATATAGAAGCAGCTCGTGGAGGTGCCAAAATAGACTCTCAAAGTTCTGATGAAACTTTAGAGTCTCTTTCAAAGTATGGAGTTGACTTAACAAGTGAAGCTGCAGATGGAAAACTCTCTCCAGTAATAGGACGTGATGAAGAGATAACTCGTATGATGCAGATTCTTATACGTAAAACTAAAAATAATCCTATGTTGCTTGGAGAACCGGGAGTTGGTAAGACAGCTTTAGTTGAAGGTCTCGCACAGAGAATCCAGAGTGGTAATGTTCCTACATCATTGAAAAACAAAAGAGTTGTTGCCCTTGATATGAGTGCATTAATAGCAGGTGCAAAGTACCGTGGAGAGTTTGAAGACAGATTAAAAGCTGTTATAGATGAAGTAAAAGAGAATGGGAAAATTATACTTTTTATAGACGAGATACACACTATAGTTGGGGCAGGTGCTAGTGAAGGAAGCATGGATGCTGCAAACATCTTAAAACCAGCTCTTGCTCGTGGAGAGCTTCATACCATTGGTGCAACTACACTTAAAGAGTACAGAAAGTACTTTGAAAAAGATACAGCTCTACAGAGAAGGTTTTTACCTATCAATCTTGATGAGCCAACAGTAAATCAATCACTTCAAATTCTTCGTGGGATAAAAGAGCGTTTAGAGACTCATCATAATGTATCTATAACTGATAGCGCTTTAGTTGCTGCGGCTAGACTCTCTGATAGATACATAGCAGATAGATTTTTACCAGATAAGGCAATAGATCTTATAGATGAAGCAGCAGCAGAACTCAAGATGCAGATAGAGTCAGAACCAAATGTCTTAAGCCGAGCTAAACGACAACTTTCAGAGTTAATGGTAGAAAAAGAAGCTCTAAAGATGGAAAAAACACCATCAAATGAGAAGCGACTATTAGAGATAGAAAAAGAGCTTGCAAATGTTGAAGAAGAGGTTAGAAACTTAGAGTCACAGTTTGAGACTGAGAAACAAGTTTTTGAGAAAATATCTTCTATCAAAAATGATATAGAGTCTAAACGCAGAGAAGCCCAACAAGCAAAACATACTTCTGACTTTAACCGTGCAGCTGAGATAGAGTATGGAGAAGTACCAAAACTTCTTGAAGAAGAAAAAAGTATAAATGAAAACTGGGATAGATTACAAGCGAGTGGGACACTAC
>JAYEJR010000137.1:0-4669 GCA_034660715.1 Campylobacterota bacterium
TAACTGATGAAGTTTTAGCACAAGCTGAAGCTGATATCAAAGCTGATTTAGCTGCTCAAGGTAAACCTGAGAAAATTTGGGACAAAATTGTTCCTGGATCTTTAGCTCGTTTTATCTCTGATAACACTACTTTAGATAAAGAGCAAGCTCTTCTTGATCAAAACTATGTTTTAGATGAGAAGAAAACAGTTGCTGAAGCTATTACTGCTGCTGCAAAAGCACTTGGTGGAACTGCTGAAATTACTGAATTTATTCGTCTTGAAGTAGGTGAAGGAATTGAGAAAGCTGAAGATGATTTTGCTGCGGAAGTTGCTGCACAAATGGGTTAAGCTTTTAGCTTAACTTTTCTTCTTTTTACTAAAAGGCTAGGACTTCGGTCTTAGCCCTCAACCAAAGAGGAAAAACCTTTTTTTTTGCCAAATTTTTTGGTATAATCTTACCGATGTTCAAGGTAACTCCTTTTAAGACTTGATTAACTACCAAGTTCATGTTGAGTGATTAAGGTTAAGGCTTCGGTCTTAGCCTTTTTTTTTGCCAAATTTTTGGTTGGATTGTGTGGTGGGTGGAAACTTGACATAAAGGCTTTACCTTGAACAGTAAGCTAATAGTAGTCTTTTTAATCTTAATGGTGTTTACACCATTATTGCATTAATCAAATAGAGGGATTAGTTACCCCTCTGGCTACTATTATTTTATAATTTTTACTCCATCTTCAAAACTATTTTTATATTCTAAAAGTGTAGAGTGTATGTGTTCTATCATATTTTTAGGAGCATACTGAAGCAGTTCTAAAATCTCTCTAGCATCTTTTGAATAGCGAAGGTTATACTCCGTAGCATATTCGATATAAACCTAAAAAGTTCTTGCTCATCTACTTCTAAAACCTCTGCTATATATGGTATAAGTTCTATTTTTAGTTCGCGTTTACCATTTAAGTAGCCATATATAGTTTGCTCGCTAGGAACTTCACCAGTACTTTTGAGTTTAGGTTCTAACTCTTGTAGCATTTTTGTAAAATCTTTTTTTTGTAGTTTTTTTTCTTTAAGCAAGTAGTTGATTTTATCTATAACTTCCATCTGTTTCCTTATCCGTATTGAATAATATGAGACAATTTTAAGGCAAACATAAATTAATAACGGATATTGTTATCCGATATTAATTTAAAAGGTAAATTATGAAAAGAGTTATTACATTTTTTGCAATAGTACTAATGAGTTTATTGGTTGGATGTGGGGCGAGCGAGGATAAAAGTACTCGAGTTGTTATAAATGATAACGATAAATCTCATGGAAATAAGTTATTGGAGTCTTACACAATACTTACAAAGAGTACTATAATCGATTTTGATAGAGAAGTGTTCTCTTTAACTGATTATAAGGATTTAAATGAGTACATAACAAACTATAAAAATAGTTTAATCTGTTCCTCTGGAAGTATAGAATTTTCAGTTAACCAAGATCAATATGGTTGCGGTGATTATAATATGACTGTGAATCATTGTGTTATAAATGGAGAGCAAGCTAACGGGAAGTTTCAAAAGTGGACAGTTGCTGATTCTACATACTCTCCAGATATGTGTATTGATAAAAAAAGATATGTACACGAAGACTATAGCTTCAATAATCAATACTTTGGAAGCGATGAAGTTCTGACATACAAAAAAGGGTTCACTAAAGAGTACTCTAACTCCGATAGACGAGAGTATGTACTTGAGAGTAATGGAACCTTTGAAGTGAATGCTAAAGCCTATTTAGTTGAGGGGTTTAAAGTCAGTATAAACTCTATAAGTGAAGAATTTGAAGTATATGATGGAAATTATACAGACGATGATTTATTATTTCAGTTTACTGACTTAGGGGAACCTGTAAATATGAACTATATTGATTTTTCAGTAAGCAGAGAGGGATATTTTACTTTTATTTATAATAGTGAGTACTATTATATACATATGGATAGAGAAGAAAAAGTAACAATATTGAAAGATACGGAAACTATTTCAGACTATTATAACTTTTATGACATATATGAAATAGAATACCAATAGTATAAGTCGACATCTTTAGTATTGAATACAAAAGGCTAGGACTTCGGTCTTAGCCCTCAACCAAAGAGGAAAAACCTTTTTTTTTGCCAAATTTTTTAGTAACATTGGCTATAATCCTCTTTATGAATCTATTATCCGCAAAAAATATATCGCACACATTTGAGTATGAACTTTTTTCAGATGTATCACTTGAACTAAATCAACAAGAGTCTATCGCTATTATAGGTATGAGTGGTAGTGGAAAATCTACGCTACTTCATATACTCTCAACACTGTTAATTCCTGAAAATGGTTCTGTATCTCTTTTTGATGAAGATATATCAACTATGAATAAGAAACGATTAGCTGAGATAAAACGCCATGATTTAGGTTTAATATTTCAGTCTCATTATCTTTTTAATGGTTTTAGTGCTTATGAAAACTTAGAAGTTTCAGAGATTCTTTCTCAAAATAAGATAGATGATGCACTAATAGAGCGATTAAGTATAAAAGAGCCTATCCACCAAAAGGTAACTGAACTCTCTGGTGGTCAACAACAGCGAGTATCTATTGCAAGAGTACTTACTAAAAAACCTAAGATTATATTTGCAGATGAACCAACAGGTAACTTAGACAAGGTTACAGCGGATGAAGTGATGCAACTCTTTTTTGAATACTGTAAAAATAACAATGCAGGTATGATACTTGTAACTCACGATAATGAACTAGCACATCAATGTGATAAAGTATATAACCTTGAAAATCAAAAACTTCAACAGATAAAGTAATATAGGTATATAGAGTGGAATGGGCACAGATATTTACTGAAACTTTTATAGTTGGGTTTATACTTCTGTTTTTCCGTTTTGCAGCACTTTTTATGGCTGTACCTATTTTTTCGCATCAAAATATTCCAATGACAATCAAAGCTGCATTAGCTTTTTTCTTTACGATAGTATTTTATGCATCAATGCCTGAAGTTACTATTGCTATCAATACACCTACTATTGTATTAGCAATTTTAAGTGAGTTCATGCTTGGACTTGTTGTTGGTATCATCCTTTTACTGGCATACAATGTTATTACTTTTGCTGGTGGCATGATCTCATTTATGATGGGGTTCTCAATGGCTAGTGCGATAGATCCTCAAACTGGTGTATCGATGCCAATTATATCTCAGTTTTTATCTTTGATGGGACTAATGGTCTTACTTGCCCTCGATCTACATCACTGGGTACTTCTTTTTGTTGAAGGCTCATTAAAAACTATACCTCTTGGTGGTTTTTTAATGAGCGAGGATATATTTAACTACGTGATACATGCTGCATCAAGAATGTTTCTTGTGGGGTTTATGATAGCATTTCCTATCATAGCCTTATCTTGGTTAGCAGATGTAATATTTGGAATGCTTATGAAAACTATGCCTCAGTTTAACCTTTTAGTTATTGGGTTTCCTATAAAAATTATGGTGGCGTTTGTTGTTTTGATAGCTACTTTTGCCTCAACAATGCTGCTACTTAAAGTGGAAATGGTAGAGGCATTTAACTCTTTAGAGATGTTATTTTAGTTTTTTTTGGATACAATAAAAAGAATATTGATTTAATATATATTCAAAAACCTCTTCCAAGGAAATTGTGTGAAAATATTACTAGTAAATGATAATCCGGTTGTAAATAAACTAGTTACTCTAAGTGCTCAAAAGACTTCAGATGAGCTAGAAGTTGTAGCTTCGTTAGAAGAGATTAGCTCACAAGGTTATGATTTGTTAGTGATCGACGATACACTTTACAGCGATGATTTACTCGTTGAACTTAATGAAAAAATCAACTACAATAAATCACTTTATATATGCTCAAGAGATGCAGAATTAGTAGAGGGCTTTACACAGATACTTAAAAAGCCATTTTTACCAACTGACTTAGTTGAAATATTTGCTATATTTGGACAAGACAGCGGTGAGATAGATTTAAGTGAAGAGATAACAGATTTGGAAGATCATGGTATCGCAGCTGATGAAGATGTTTTAGATGAATCAGATGAAGTACTGGATTTAGATGATCTAGGCGACTTAGAAGATCTCGGCGATTTAGATGATCTTGAAACACTGGATGGAGTTGATGAGATAGAAGATTTTGAACTTGATGATGAAGTAGTTACTTTAGATGGAGAGTTAGAAATTGATGAGAGTGAAGATATCTCACTAGACGATGAGTTAGAATCGGATGAAGGTGAGGAACTTTTACTAGATGATGAGTTGGAGTCAGATGAAGGTGAGGAACTTTTACTTGACGATGAGTTAGAGTCAGGTGAAGGCGATGAACTTCTTCTTGATGATGAACTTGAAATAGAAGAAGAACTTTCAGGTCAAAGTATTCTAGATGATGAAGAGGCTCAAAAAGTAAAAGAGTTACTTGATGAAACAGAAGCTGAAGATACTGAGTTAGATGAACTTGAAGGTTTAGATGATGAATTAAGTGATATAGACGATCTTGGTGATTTGGGTGAACTTGAAGATATTGATGAGAAAGTAGATACTTTAGATACACTCGAAGATGTTACTGAGCAAGAGGAAGATGAATTAGCTACTTTGGACGACTTAGAAGAAGAGTTAACTGATGATGAAGATAGTATGGACTCTGATGAACT
>JAYEJR010000137.1:4769-8004 GCA_034660715.1 Campylobacterota bacterium
GAGAGTGAACTAGATGAAGAAACACTTTTAGATATAGTTTCTGGTGATATGGATGCACTTGATGGACTTACTAGTAGAGATTTGAAACTTGCTGTTGGTGAAGATGTTGAAGAGTTAGAAGAAGAGATATCTACTGAAGATACAACTACTTCTGCTATAGAAGAAACAGTTACAGAAGATATGTCAGATGTCGAAGAAGAAGTTGAGGAAGAAGAGTTAGAAGAAGGGCCTGATGGTGTTGAAGCACTGAAAAATCTTCTTGCTGCTTTAAACGACAAAAATGTTGCAGCTTCAATGAAGGGCATGAAAATTAGTATAAATATTACTCTAGGTGACAACTAATGATAGAAAAAAATGGTGTAGTTCTTGTTTTATCTGGTCCAAGTGGAGCAGGAAAAAGTTCGTTAATAAAAAAAATAGAGCATGAGATAGGAGATTACTACTTTTCCATCTCTACAACAACACGTCCGATTCGTGAGGGTGAAGCTGAAGGTGTTGACTATCACTTTGTCAACAAAGAAGAGTTTGCAAAAGATATCGAAGAAGATCATTTCTTAGAACATGCTCTTGTACATGGAAACTACTATGGAACATCACTCAAGCCTGTTAAAGCTGCTTTAGCCCAAGGAAAATTAGTTATATTTGATATAGATGTTCAAGGTAACACTGCGATAAACAATAGACTTGGCGATATTACAACTTCAGTTTTTATAACGCCACCGAGTCTTTCTGAACTTAAAAGACGTCTAGTAAGTCGTTCTACAGATTCAGAAGAAGTGATCGAAACTCGTATCAAAATGGCTAAACGTGAGATTCAAAGAACTTCTGAGTATGATTTTTTAGTTGTTAATGATGACTTGGATATAGCAGCAGAAGTTCTTAGAAAGATAGCAATAACAGCAAGACTGAAAATCCCAATGGATAGAATAAATGAGTTTGTACAAGAGTGGGAAGATATAGAACAATAAAAATTTGGCTATAATTTCGCAATTAATTTAAAAAAAGGAAATAACTATGGGCATGCCTAGTGGAACAGAATTACTAATAATATTTGGAATAATCGTTTTATTATTTGGAGCAAAAAAGATACCTGACTTAGCAAAAAGTTTAGGTAAGGGAATTAAAGGCTTTAAAGCAGAAATGAAAGAGGAAGATGCTGTTGCATCAGAAGACCCTAAAAAAGTTGAAGGTAGTGAAGAAGTAGCATCAACGACTACTACTGAAACTCCAAAAACTACTACACAAGCATAACAGTTTGAAACAACGAGTATCGGCGCTTCTGCGCGAGAAGTTAGGTCGAGAGGTTGTTTTAGAAAAACCACGTGACCGCTCTTTTGGTCACTTTGCAACTCCTATAGCATTTTCATTAGCAAAAGAACTTAGAAAATCACCAATGCTTATAGCTGAAGAGTTAGCTTCTTCTTTTGGTGAGTATGAAGAGTTTTCAAGTGTGGAGTCTGTAAAAGGTTACTTAAACTTTCGTCTAAGTGAAAACTTTTTAGCTGAGTATGCATCTTGGGCATTAGACAATGCTGACTCATTTGCTACACAAGAAAAAAATCAAAAAGTACTTTTAGAATTTGTATCTGCAAATCCTACTGGACCACTTCATATTGGTCATGCTCGTGGAGCAGTTTATGGTGATACACTCTACCGTTTAGCGAAACATCTTGGTTATGATATCACTGCTGAGTACTATGTAAATGATGCTGGAAATCAGATAGATTTACTTGGTCTTTCTATCCAACTCTATGCTCGTGAAAACATTCTCAAAGAAGAGAATGTTGAGTATCCTGAGTCTTATTACCGTGGTGAATATTTAGAAGGACTTGCTACAGGTGCTAAAGATCACTTCGGTGTAGAGATTCTCTGTGATGAGTCTCGACAAAAAGAGCTTGCAATGTGGGCTAAAGATAAAGTAATGGAAATTGTAGTTGGTACTTTAGCTGATACGAACATTCACTTCGATACTTTTGTAAACGAGTCTGGACTCTATTCTGATTGGGATAGAGTTATGAAAAAGATGGGCGACAATGTTTATGAAAAAGAGGAGAAGCTTTGGATTAAGTCTGAGCAGAAGGGTGATGACCATGATAGAGTTGTTGTTCGTGATGATGGACGTCCAACGTATTTAGCTGGTGATATCGTATATCATAACCAAAAATTTGAACGTGGATATGAGCACTATATAAACATTTGGGGAGCTGACCATCATGGATATATCCCCCGTGTAAACGCCGCGATAGACTTTTTAGGTTATGACTCAAACAAACTAGAAGTTCTTCTTGCTCAAATGGTTTCACTTCTTAAAGATGGCGAACCATACAAAATGAGTAAACGTGCTGGTAATGTAATACTTATGAGTGATATAGTTGAAGAGATAGGAAGTGATGCACTGCGTTTTATCTTCGCTTCTAAAAAGAGTGATACTGCACTAGAGTTTGACCTTGCTGAGTTTAAAAAGCAAGACAGTTCAAATCCTATTTTTTATATTCAGTATGCACATGCTCGTATTCAAACACTACTGAGTAAAGCTACTGTGACTAGAGATGAGATAAATGCTGCAACTCTTAAAAACCTAGGTGAAAATGCAGATATTTTACTTTTTGATGCTCTGCTACTTCCTGAGATTGTAGAAGATGCATTCAACTCTCGTCAAGTACAAAAACTACCTGAGTATTTAAAGTCTCTTGCAGCATCTCTACATAAGTTTTATTATGATGTTCGCATGATTGGAACAGAAGATGAAGCTAAGTTACTAAAACTTCTTTTAGTTGTTGCACTCAGCATTAAAACTGGTCTATCTCTTATGGGTATCGAAGCTAAAGATAGAATGGATAAAGAAGATGAGTAATCAAGTAGTTATACCAGATCCAAGAACTGGTTTCTCTATGAAAGTAGATGGTGTTCAGCTTAATCGTCCTGACCTTCATGAGATAGCCGCAGAGTTAAAAATACAAACTAAAGATGTGCTTGTAGATAACGGAATCTTAACTGTTTATAATACATCTGATGCATGTCAAGAAATAGTGAATGATAATGCTCTTGCTACTTTTGTTGCAATGGCGTTAGAGATATCACCAGAGAGTATCAGCGAGATAACACCTGTAAAAGCTAAACCGAAGATTTTAGATAAAGCTGACTTTATGGATGATGAGGACGACGACTAAAGTTTAAAGATTGTTCCAAAACTCCTAAGAGTTTATGAGAATTTAGAAGTTTTACTTTTTGAACA
>JAYEJR010000138.1:0-1557 GCA_034660715.1 Campylobacterota bacterium
TGTTTAATAAGTAACAAGTTTCAAGCTTATCTAGCAACTTAAAAGACCATTCAAAAGTTTACTCTTTTGTACTGCACTTGTTTAATAAATGACGGTTTAATTATCCAAAAAATAAACTTAAATCGTCAATCTTTCTTTAAAAAACTTCTTTATTATAATAAATATCAGATATAGTTATGAATAAATTTACTTATAAAGAAGAATCAAATGACAAATACACTATTTATGGATAAATATCCTACATATTCACTAGAGATTAAAAAGAATGAAACAAATTATAAAAATGTTGATGAGATTATCAACTACTTTAAAGCTCTTATAGCTAAACACCCTATCGCTACATTTATATCAGTGTTTGATCACTACTCTCATACAGAGTCTTTAAAAGAGGGTGAGTTACTAGATGGGTTAACTGATGCTAAGAACTTGATATTTTGTTTTGGAAAACAGATTCCTACTACGAAAATACTTGCAGTAAGACCAAGAAGTATATCTATCTCATTACTCAATGATACTTTTGTTATAGACTTCTTAGAAGTACCTAATGAACAGTTACAACAACTTGTTTACAAGTGGGTGGAATCAGTTAAGAATAAATAAGTTTACTCTTTCGTAAACTTAAACTCTTTAAGAAGTCCTTCATCTTGAGTATCTTATCAAATGAATCTACTTTTTAAGGTTTACACAGTTTGTTTTACACTCTCAAGGGAACCATTATAGTCCTCTCTTTTTAAATCTTACAGCATGGCTTAAAGGGTTTGCTATCAAGTTTTTTTGATATTCTATCATCTTTTTGAAAGGTCTTAGAAATCCATCCAGGGATTTCTGCTCTGTATTTTCTATTTTATGTTCATTGAGCAGTTCTAAAACTACTAAGCTAGACTCTATGGTTGAGAGGTAGGCATCATCAGGCTGTACTTTTATCTCATACTCTGATTTTCTTGTAGTTGAGAAACTCATATGCTTTAAAGTTCTTAAATTTTCACTCTGAGTAAATATCTTTTTAGCACAACTCCAAGTAGAGTCTATAAGAAAAATAGCTACTGGTTTTGAAGTGGTTTTTGGGTTTTTTTCACTTAGGTTTAGAGCCTCTAATGAAGGAAAGAGTATATAACTTTCATGTGTTGCAATTATCTCATTTATACGGTTATGATTTGTAAAGTCTATTCCCATATAGAGTTCAGAGTTTTTGAGTATCTGATGAGTAAAGTGACCAGTATTATTTTTGACCTTTTTAAACTCTTTTGGATGCATCAAAACAACAAACTTTGTTTGTGTATCAATATGTTCAAAGTACTCACACATACAAGAACTTTTAGGTCTATAACAGTTGTAACACTTCTCTCTATCGCCATAATAAGTTTTCATTAATGTGATTATACTAAAATACTTTTATGAATGAAGAAAATTACGACCTCATAGTTATAGGAAGTGGTGCAGCAGGGATAATATCTGCAATAGTCGCTGCAAGAGAAGGAAAAAATGTACTTCTTTTAGAGAAACTCTCAAATATCGCTTCAAAACTAAAAGCTACTGGTGGAGGAAGATGTAACCTTA
>JAYEJR010000139.1:0-1556 GCA_034660715.1 Campylobacterota bacterium
ATTTGTTTTTTTAGCAATATCTTTAAGATGCTTTACAACATCTTCTTCAAATAAAAAGTTTTTTCTTATTGTCATAATCAACTCCTATGTATTTAACTATACATATTATACCATACATACAGTTTTACAATTAACTCGCACCCTCACGAAACAAGACAGTCTTCACAGTTTTTAAAAGTATCACAAAGTCTAACCATAAGTTCCAGTTTCTCGTATAGTAAACATCCATATCTACACGTGAGTGAAAGTCGACATCACTTCTACCACTCACTTGCCAAAGACCAGATATACCAGGTTTAACTGCGAGAACCATCTCTAAACTAGAACCAATCTTTTCTTTTTCATTTAACATATATGGTCTTGGACCTATAAGCGACATTTCACCCTTGAGAACATTTATGATTTGAGGAAGTTCATCTAGGGATGTCTTTCTCATAAATTCACCTATTTTGGTAACACGCGGGTCATTCTCATACTTATGGTAAGTACTGTAGTTTTGTACCTCTTGTGGATTATCTTTCAGATACTCTTCTAAAATGGCATCTCCATCTTCTCTCATAGAACGAAACTTATAGCATTTAAAAATCTCTTCATCTTTACCAAGACGATCTTGTATGAAAAATATACTTCCATTAGGCTCTTCTCTCTTCATAAGATAAATGATGATTCCAAATATAGTAAGAAGCAAAGGTATAAGAATTATAGACAAAATCATCTCAGAAACTTTTTTCAAAATGATGTTTCTTCTTTTTAAGAGAGAGTTCTCTAAGACTATCATATTTGTTCGTGAGTTAAACACCTCTATGACACCTGCTTTAGAGTAGTTAAAACTATTTAGCAGTGGTATAAAAATGATCTCTTTCTTTTGATGCATCAAAGATGATATCTTCTCTTCTATATGTTCACGAGAACTTCCAGCAGTGTCTACAAATATAACTTCAGACTCACTTCTAGAGCTTTTAACATAACCTAGATATCCATTACCAAATATCTCATCTGTTATATCTGAGTTACCAGAGATAACACTTGCTTTTTTCGGCCAAAGTCCCAAAAGAGAAAGCTTCTTCTTTAAGATAAACTTCATAGTAGGAATCAGAAACGCCATGATGATAAAAGAAACAATCACAACAATGTTAGAGTAATCAAAAACTGCCTTATTAAGTGCTAAAACTGAGAGCACCATAAAAAGAGAGATCACTAAAGACTTTATCACTAGGTAAGTCTCTTCCCAAAAGTCGTGTCTATACTTGTAAATAGTCAAGCCATAAAAACTTGTAATGATAATGATGTAGACTATAAGCTTATCTATGTACTGTATATATTCACCAGATGGCTTAAAGTCATAAAAAGAACCTATGTAACTTACTAAAAAGTAAGATAAAATTATACTTACATAAATTGTCAACAGATCAAATACGACTAAGGCTAAACGCGATAAAATTTTTCTCATTTTTTACTCTCTTTAAATATTTTTTTACTATTCTGCATCCAAAACTATCCACTCTCCAGATTTTGTACTACCTACTCTTGTAAGTTTACCCTCTTTTTTAAGCTTT
>JAYEJR010000140.1:0-27968 GCA_034660715.1 Campylobacterota bacterium
CGTGACCTTGAGACTGAAGTTCAGCGATACAATCTTTTAATTGACCTACTGATGCAGAAATATTAGGAAGTTTAATGATGTTACCATCTTCTTGAAGTACAACTTCACCTAGTTTAGAAAGTTCGTCTTCTGCAAGACCCATTGCTGCAAGAACACGACCTGAAAGAGAAATATCAGAAGTAACAACTTCTACGCCCGCTGCTTGAGTAAACGCGTTAACGATTGGTAAAAGCGAGTAAGTCGCTAGAGCTGGTGCTTCGTCAATAACTGACCAAATGATTTTTGACATATGTTGTCCTTAGGTTAAATTTTTTCCTAGTAGTATTTGTACTCCATGGAATTTACAATTTTAATGATAACACTAAGAAAGGTAATATCTGGTTAGCTGATGTAAAGATTTTGCTTTATTTACAATATGTTTCATTTAGTAGCATGCACTATGTTCTTCAAGTGTGTAGAATAGTTACGTGTGAAATCATGGACACCTTTTTTATTTTTCATAAAATAAAGGTACTCAGTTTGGGCAGGAAAGACTGCTGCTTTGATGGCATTAAAACTCACATTACACACAGGCAGTTTGGGAACACCCTTATATAAATAAGTGTTGTAAATTGATTTGTCTTCTCTAATCCGCCTAGGAGTAACTTTCACATGAGAATACTTTCCATAGTTAAGTGTTCCATCCATTTGTAGTTTCATTCCTTTTTTGATTCTATTATAGATTACTGAACTTACTATTGGCATCTCTTCCACATTTGCTGATTCTTTTTGTATAACAGATGCTATTGCTACATAATGAAACCATCTATTTTCGTTGTAAACACCAAAGATTTTGCTGGACAACTCTCTCATTCTTGTGTGTGATACTTTTAGTAGCAGTGCGATTATTTTTTCTTCACTTATACCTATTGGCATTTTATATGTATCTGGGACTAAAGCACCTTCTTCTATATTTGTTTGCTTTTTAAACTCTGCAAATAAAGTTTTTCTATCTAACTCTAAGCTCTTTGCTAACTGTTCTAAAAATATATAAGTTGTTTCACCAGGAATCAAGGTGATATTTTGAAGTGCAGCTTTGGCAGTTGTGAGTTTATATAAGAAATCAGCTTTTGTATTTAACTCATCTTCTATACTTATCCACCCACTTTGTGGTGATCCAATGACTCTTAACACAAGTGAATCAAGTTTATTAACATCATAATTATTCTTATGCAATTGCGCTATAATTTGGTTAATAGAACCTTTTTGTATATAAAGTACTTTAGGTGTTTTAATTGGCTTATTTAGGTAGTACATGAACGATAAAATTATTATTAATATTATTTCAAAGACATACTTCAATATAGTAAGTTTTTTCGTTCTCATATTTTGGCTACTTTTAATTGCATTTATTATTCTTCAAAATGGACTTTTCCTCAACAATATCTCTATATCAAATGTTCATATCGAGCAATTATACATAAAATGGAATAATAAAATTGATATATCTGCTAAAGAGATACTTATTGAGAAAACAGAGGAGAGTACTAATAAGTTTGAATATGCAAATATAAATAAATATTTCAAAATTCTTTCTCATTCTAAAACATGGTTTAACTCCTTAGTTATAGATAAAATATCTTACGATGACATAAATGCTTCTTTTAAATATCAAGATGGTAAAGATGGATTTCTCTATGTAAAATCAAAAGACATCTCTCTAAGTTCATCTATATCATTATTAAATGACACACTCTATGTGTCTGTAGATAAGTTAATTGATAAAAAGAGAAAACTCAATGCACATGGTGATCTATACTTCGATACAAAAGAACTCGCTGGCTATTCTAATATCAATTTAAAAATTTCAGATGATGCAGATGTCAACCTCTATAGTAAAATTACAACGAATAAACTATCGTACAAGCTAACTAGTAATAAAAAAATAAAAAATATTAAACATCTAGTAGATATCGCTCATCTACCAAAAGAAGTAAGATACTGGGCCTATGATGCGATAGATATGTCTCATGTTAATCTAACAAGTGCTTATGGGTTTATAGACTTTAATGATATAAAAAACGCTGTCAAAAACATCCATATTAAAGCACTAGTTAATAAGGTTAACTATACATATAATAAAAATCTAGATGCCATTCATGCAAAGAGTGTTGAACTAGAGTTTAAACAGGGTACATTTTATATCCGTCCAGTTAAAGCATACTCATATGGTATGTATCTAAATAAAAGTTGGATTAAAATAGATTTTACCAAGAAAGAAGAACTCCTAACTTTAAACCTTCTTTTTGATGGTGTTTTAAACCATGACATACTTAAAATATTGGATACTTACAAAATAAAGCTACCATTTTTACAAAAAAGTGGAAAAGTATCCACAGATTTAAAAATCTTTGTTGGCCTCAGAAGTATTGATGTTGAGGCTCAAGGTGACTTTTACACAAAAGAAGCAAACTTTGACTACATAGGTTTAAATGTAGATATCTATGATGCTCATATCAAACTTGACAACTATGATGTAACTATTAAAAACATGAAAGCAGCTTACCAACAGATTGCAACAGCAACTGTAGATGTAAACTATAATGCTAAAAGTGCAGAAGGTAAAGTAAAGTTTTTATTTAACTCTATAAACTTACTTGGAGCAAACCTACAGACTAAAGCTAAACCTCTAAAAGCAATATATGATATTTCCCCAAATAACGATTCTATAACTGCTGAAAACTCACTGTGGGACTACAAAGGTAAAGCTGTCACTATAGACTCACTCTCTATGCCATTTGACTTAGATAAATTACAAGTAAATATTCCGGCAACAATAGTTACTGTAAAAGATATTGGAAGTTCGTTCGTATCAGGAAATATAGATCTTAGTAATATGAGTACTAGTTTAGACTTAGATGTTTTAAAACTTAACTATGATGGGATTGAGCTATCTCAATCAAATACACCTATCAAGGTAACATACAATAAAAAGATATCTATCTTTTCAGAGAATACTATACACTTTACGGTGAGTGGCTCAAAATATAAAGCAAAAAGACTATACATTGATATAGATAAAGAGGAAATCAAACTAAAACACACTTCAATAGAGATAGGAAAGTATATTACAGCAAAAGTATATGCAACCTATCACACTCAAACAAAAAAGTCTCATATTAGCTTAACAAATTTTGTACTTAAAGATCCCAATACTAAAAAAATTATTTATAAAAAAAGTAAAATAATACTTACAGGAAAACTGACAAATAAAAGTATCCACATTACATCTAAAGAACTTGATGCAAACTTCACCTCGCAAGATACTGGCTGGAGACTAAAACTAAACTCAATTGGAAGAGTTTCAAATAACTCAGAGCTACTCGAGAGATTTCAAGTTACTAAGGGATACTTTACCCTTTATAAAAATAGTAAAGAAAAATATACTCGTTTTAAATCAGAAGTAATATATCCATATAAAATACTTGTTAAAAATAATATACCCGTAGATAAATACCTTATTAAAGGAAAAATTTATAAAGAAAAAGTCTATATAGATATTAACAATAATGTACATATAGATATAAAAGATACTATAAATGTAAACCTCAAAAGAAGTGTTGTAAACCTCCCTGAAACTTTAAGTGCAGTTAAGGAGATGAGTACAACAACAGATAGTAATTCTACACTTGATGTTATTTTAAAGGCTAATAACTCTCATTTTTATGTGGATGAAGATAGAAAGATTCTATACGACTCCCTCAATCTACAACACTATAATAAAATACTAACTGCTCAGCTCAAACATCAAACCGGAGATGCAGGTTTAAGACTTAAAGAGAATGTATTTCACCTATATGGTAAAAACTTTAATGACAAGTTTATGAATGAGCTATTTGCACTCTCAAATTTTTCAAAAGGTAATCTATCATTCTCAATGAATGGCAAGCTAGACGACTACCTTGGTGCTATATTTATAAAGGGAACTACAATAAAAGATTATAAGACTTTAAATAATATCTTGGCTTTTGTTAATACTATTCCTTCTTTGATTACATTTAATGTTCCTGGATATAGTACAGATGGACTTTATGTTAATCAAGCTTACCTAAACTTCAAATCTGAGAAAAACAAATTTGATTTAACTGATATATACTTAGACTCAATAGAGATAGATATTTTAGGTAAGGGTAAGTTAGATATAGATCAAAATAATCTAGACTTAACATTAAACCTGAAAACTGACTTAGGAAGTGACCTTGCTAAAGTCCCTCTTGTTGGACATATAATACTAGGGAATGATAGTATTTCAACAACATTAAAAATCACGGGCGAAATTGCTGATCCTAAAGTTAAATCACTTATCGCACAAGAGATAGTTATAGCACCGATTAACATTATAAAAAGAACTCTCTCTCTTCCTTACAACCTCATAGAAGATGTTATAAATAAATCAAAAGAGGATAATAGCTCTTCAAACAAATAACATGTAGTAGAGAAACTTACTTACTCATTACGAAGAACAGTTAAAATGTCAACCTCACTAGCTTTCTTAGCAGGGTAATAAGAAGAGCCTACGACAATCATAAATGCTCCGATAACAATTAGGATAAAGTCCTGAACACTTAAGTCAAGAGGTAGTGTTGATGTCGGGTACACATCTTTTGGTAGAGAGACGATATCAAATGTACTCAAAATCCATATTCCACTCAAGCCTAAAGTTATACCAGCCATAATACCACCTATACCAATAATGATACCTAGGTATAAAAACACTTTTTTTATTTCAGCTGTAGTTGCTCCTAGAGAGAGGAGAAGTGCTATCTCCCCTCTTCTATTCATCACAGTCATTAAAAGAGAAGATATGATATTTATAGCAGCGATAAGGATTATTAGCATTAAAACGATAAATAAAGAAGCTTTCTCCATCTCAAGAGCAGCAAAAAAGTTTAAGTTATCTTCCCACCAGCCTTTCACAACTACACTTACTGGAAGTACTTTCTTTATCTCTTGGATATCTTTATGTGGCGTTTGAGAGTAAATATGAATACCATCATAAGTATTACTAGACATATGCATCATTGCCTGTAAAGCTTCTAAAGTAGTGTAACTATATGCTTTATCATAAGCAGAGAGTCCTGAGTCAAAAATCGACTTTACCTTAAAGCGCTTTATCTTTGGTGTAACAGAGAGACCACCTGGCTCTACATTTGTAAAGATATACATAAGCTTGTCATTTTTATAGAGGTTAAACTCCTGTTTTAGACTCTTGCCAATCATTACATCGAATTTTTTAAACTCAGTATCTTTAATAGCATCAGCTAGAACACTGTTAACCTCTGCTTCATCCTTAAAGTTTACACCAAACAAGTAACCACCTTCAAGCTTTGATCCACTTCTCACCATGATAGATGATTGAACATAAGGACTGAATTTTAGGTCTGGGAATTGTGATTCTAAGTCAATTAAAAGATCTTGGTTTACTGCACCGTAAAACTTAGGTATTACAGTAAGGGGATAGTTCATTATAGTAAGCTTTTTCTTAAACTCTTTGTCAAAACCATTCATCAATGCCATGGCTATTAAAAGAACCATAACACCAAGTGTAATACCTAAAAAAGCAAGAAGAGCTGAGAGAAAAATAAATGGCTGATCTTTATCAAAACGTAAAAATCTTTTTACCAAATATGAGACTATAGATGTTTTCAAGAAGCGAAAGCACCGTTTCCAGCAAATACCCCCTTCTTGGGACCACTTTTACCACAGCACTGTTTATACTTTTTGCCACTTCCACAAGGACAAGGGTCATTTCTCGCAATTTTTTTCTCTGTTACAACTTCTTCATCTGAGTTATTTAACCTCATTTGAGACTCTTGTAAACGCTGTTCCTGTGCTAGTTTATCAGCTAGAGCAGCTGCTTCTTCTTCAGCATTTTCTACTTTAAACTGAATGATTTGAAGTGTACGGATAGTGTTATACTTAATTTCACCAATAAGTTCAGTAAACAGGTTGAAACTCTCTTTTTTATACTCTACAAGAGGGTCTTTTTGATTATAAGCACGAAGTCTTATACCAGTTTTCATACTGTCCATCTCATAAAGATGGTCTCTCCAAGCACTATCTAACTCTTTAAGATAGAACTCTTTTTCTATATCATGACGCATAGACTCTTCTAAAACACTCATTTTTGTATCATAGTTCTCTTTTAGTTTCTCTACTACAAAAGCACTAAGTTCCTCATACTCAAAAGCTTCAAGCTCAGCATCACTCAGTTCTAGGTTTGTTTTTTCAAGAACCATTTCAGATAATTTTTTAATGTTAAAGTCTTCTCTTGCACCACCATTATAGATATCACAAACGCCAAGAAGGTGTTCAACATACTCTTCTCTTATCTCATTTACTTTTGCTGAGATATCGTACTCACTACTTAATAGTTGATTTCTGAATTTATAAACGATTTTTCTTTGCTCATTTGCAACATCATCGTATTCAACAATCTGCTTACGGCCTTCATAGTGCATATTTTCAACTTTCATTTGAGCTTTTTCAACTGCACGTGTAACCATTTTTGACTCTATATACTCTCCATCTTCAACACCAAGACGTTCCATAATAGACTTAATCTTATCAGAACCAAATATACGAAGTAGATTATCTTCTAATGATAGATAAAACTGAGTAGTTCCCGCGTCGCCCTGACGACCAGAGCGTCCACGAAGTTGATTGTCTATACGACGGTTTTCATGGCGTTCAGTACCTATGATATAAAGACCACCAAGTGCTCTTACGTCATCGCTTACTTTAATATCAACACCACGACCTGCCATATTGGTTGCAATAGTGACAGCACCTTTAACACCAGCAGATTTAATGATTTCACCCTCTTGTTCATGATTCTTAGCATTAAGTACAGTATGAGCAATTTTTTCTTTTTTCAGAACTAAGTGCAGTACTTCAGACTTTTCAATAGAAGCAGTCCCTATGAGTACAGGCTGTCCTGTTTCACTTAACTTTTTGATAGTGTTGATTACTGCATTAAACTTCTCTTCTTCAGTCTTATATATAAGGTCATTAAGATCTTTACGAGAAATAGGAATATTTGTAGGTATAGAAACAACATCAAGAGCATATATCTGTGCAAATTCTGTCGCTTCAGTTTCCGCTGTACCTGTCATACCAGCTAACTTATCATACATTCTAAAATAATTTTGGAATGTAATATCAGCTAATGTTTGTGTTTCTTCATTAATCTCAACAGACTCTTTTGCTTCAAGAGCTTGGTGTAGACCTTCAGAGAAACGTCTACCTTCGCTTATACGACCAGTAAACTCATCAACAATCATAACTTCACCATCACGAACAACATAGTCAACATCGATTTCAAATAGGTAGTTAGATTTTAGTGCTTGATCAAGTATATGTGATAATGAAGCATTTTCAGCACTATAAAGGTTTTCAACTTCAAAAAGTTCTTCTGCTTTTGTAACACCATCTTCTGTAATCAACACCACTTTGTCTTTTTCATCAACTGTAAAGTGTTCATCTACTACTAGAGCTTTAGCAATAGTGTTTGCTCTTGCATAGTCTTGCATGTTTCTGTTAGTAGGTCCGGAGATGATAAGAGGTGTTCTAGCTTCATCGATAAGAATAGAATCCACTTCATCAACAATAACAAAGTTATGTTTTGTTTGAGCCATATTTTCACTTGAGTAGCTCATGTTGTCTCTTAAATAATCAAAACCAAATTCATTGTTTGTTCCATAAGTTATATCAGCTTCATAAGCAGCTTTTTTCTCTTGTGGATCATTCGTAGTTTCAAGTACAGTTCCTACACTAAATCCAAGAAAATTATACAGAGGAGACATTTCAGAAGCATCACGTGAAGCAAGGTAGTCATTTACAGTTACTAAGTGTACTCCATTTCCAGTCATAGCGTTTAACACGATAGCAAGTGTGGCAACAAGAGTCTTACCCTCACCTGTTTTCATCTCTGCTATTCTACCTTCATGAAGTGCCATACCACCGATTAGCTGTACATCAAAATGTCTCATACTTAAAGTACGTTTACTAGCCTCTCGCGTTATAGCAAATGAATCATACAGGACATCATCTAAAGTTTTTTCTTCGTTTTGTACACTGTTTTTTAGTTCACTAAAAGCATCTTTTAACTCATCATCATTAAGTGCTTCATACTGTGCCTCTAACGCATTTATCTTCTTAACTCTTTTAAAATATTGTTTTAATTCTCGGTCATTTGATGTACCAAAGACCTTCCCCATTAATGCTTGTAGCATCTTCAACCTTATATGCATTACTATATAGTAAACTATATAGTTAATTTGAAATTATATTATTTTATCACATATATACTAATAAAAAGTATAAATCATTTTTTTGATATACTTTGCACAAAAAAGGCCCTAATATGAAATACATTTTTTTACTACCACTTTTAATAACTCTTAGTTTTGCAAACATTGATAATATCAATTCATTTGAAGCAGATTTCAAACAAGATGTAGTTAATGAGAAAGGAAATGTACTAAGTTATAGCGGACATATACATGCTAAGAAACCACAACTTGTTTTGTGGAACTATGTAGCTCCTGTTAAAAAAGAGATCTATGTATCAAAGTATGAAGTTGTTATTATAGAGCCTGAAATAGAACAAGCTATCGTGAAAGTAGTAAATAGTGATTTTGATTTTTTTAGTATGATAAAAAATGCTAAAAAAATAGGAGAAAATAGTTATAGTGCAAGTTTTAAAGACTCTCTATTTAAGATAAAACTTTTTGAGTCAAAAATAGAATCCATCTCTTATATAGATGAGTTTGAAAATAGTGTAAAAATTTCGTTTACAAATCAAAAACAGGATAAAGAGATTGACAAAGGTCTATTTACTCCTGTAATTCCTCATGACTTTGATGTTATTCGAGATTAAGAGAAGGTTTACCTACATAATAACCTTGTGAGTAATCAATCTCTAGCTCATTAACTATGTCATATACTTCTTGACTTTCAACATGCTCCGCTATTGTTTTTATACCACTTTTCTTTGCAAAGTCTACTATACTTTTCACTATAACTTGATGAGCCTTATCTTTTTTCAACTCTTTAATAAACGCCCCATCAATTTTTATGTAGTCAGCTCGAAGTTCAAACATTCTACTATAAGCTGATTTATCAGTCCCGAAGTCATCTACAATCACATGATACCCTGCACTTTTCAAATCCTGAATCTGCTTGTCAAATACATCGAACTTATTTATAATGATATCTTCGACTATCTCTAGGTGAACACGAGATGGCATAACAGAATACCTATTACATTTATAGTTTAAAAATTGAAAGAGATACTCTTCATGCAGGTCGTGCATACTAATATTTATAGAAAAGTTATAGTCATTGTTTTTAAAGAGTTTAAATGTTTTATCGATAACTGTTTTTGTAATTTGTGTAATAAGTCCAACATGTTTTGCACTCTGTATGAACTTATTTGCATCAACAAGTTTATTGTTATCATCCATCAGTCTACACAAGACTTCATAGTGCTTAACTTCTGAGTCTTTGTTAGAACAAATAGGCTGATAGTAGGTAAATATCTTGTCCTCATCAAAAGCTTTTTGAAGAATACCTACCCAGTAGAGACTCTCTCTTTGCTCTTTCATATACTGGGAATGTATATTAAATAGTACTATTTGGTTTCCACCAAAGTATCTTGCTTCTTTTGAAGCAGCCTTAGAGTTAATAAAAAGCTTCTTCCCTGCTCCATGGTCTATACCAATAGAAAAAACCACATAATGAGAATGTCCATCAAACTCTAATCGTGATTCCTTAAATAAAGACTGAATCTGACTTGCCAATAAGTAAGCCTGATTTTCAGAAGGTTCGTCAAGTAAAATTACAAATTCATCTGCTGTTATATGATATAGAGTGGCGTTTGTTGGTAGGAATAGGCCTAGTTTACTTCCACACTCTTTTAATAGTTTATTTGCTTTTCCCATACCGTAGGTTGTGTTGACAAAATCAAAGTGGTCAATGTTAATATATACAATAGACTGTTCTCTACCATCTAGTGAGTCTTGTAAAGCATATCTACTTGGCAGTTTTGTTAAGTCATAAATATGCTTATTTGTTTGAGTTGTACTTTTAAAGTTTTCTATCTGTTTTTTAAGATTCTTTTCACTCATCATAAAACGACCTATGCGTCTTTTTTGACTTGTTATATCTTCATTGAGCTTTGCTACAGTACTTTGTAAGTAGTCCCTGTTGTATTTTAGCTTTTTAGATACATTTAGTATGCTATCAAACAAAAGGGCCATCTCAAAAGGTTTTTGATGAACTGAAGAAACATTTAGTTTGTATAAGTTAAGTACTTCATCATTTAATTTACTTGGAGTTGTAATGATTATTTCTTGAAATTCACTGTTTAATCTTATGTTTTTGATTAGGTTTTTTGCATCCATGATCTGTGAACTAGAGTCTACAATGACTATGTCATATTCATGTACTTTTAGGTAACCCAGTCCAAGAGTTGCATCACTAGCATCATCAACTCTTAAAAAAACTTGTTTTAAAAGAGTAGTGACAGTAGTTAAAAACTTTTGATTCTCGTCTATATAAAGCAGTGAAAGCTCTTTTGTTGATGATAGTAATTCTTTTAAGTCTGCCATAAAATAAATCCTATTACATTAAAATCAATTTATTGTAGCATTTATTTGGAAACATGTGACAGGCTTGTAATGTATAAGAAAAATATATATACTAAAAGTCGGAGGAAAACCCTACTTTATCTTAAAATGGATTATTTATATTGTTTTTCCATTAAGTATTTGTGTGACATTAATTTGTGAACCATTTTGCTCAACTGTAGCTTCACCATAATCTTCTGGTGTATATATTCTAAATGTTACAGTTCTTACAGAACCAGTCTGACTATCACTTGCAAGTTTAAAGCCTAGTTTTTTATAGTGCTCTATATACTCATCTACTGTTGAATATAACTTTGAGATGTTAACTTCTTCTTCCTCTTGCTCTTCATCATTCAAAAGAGCCCTCTCCTCGTCTTCTTTAGTAACTGCTCTTATTTTTATCTGAGCAGGATTCTCTTCATACGATATTTTGAGACCTACTTTTGGTGAGTTTTCTGTATCTACCCAGTTTCTTATATTAAAATCCCTTTGCTCGCCATCTGTCAACATTATAAGACCAGAACCAAGGTCCTCGTTATATTGAAAAATCATACCTATACTAATCATACTAACCTCACTTTGTAATTAATTAAGAAATTTTATCTTCTTTAGCTTAATCGTCCTTTTCTACGTCTGCAGAGAGTAGCTTATGAAGTCTATCAGCCTCTTGCTGCATCTCCCACCAGTATGAGAGTTCACGAGATGCTAAAACATCTTTATTATTAAGTATTTTATCAAAAGTCTCACTATCAAGACTCTTTACTTCCTCGAGTAACTCTTTTACACAGTTAAGTACGTAGTCATAAGATTCTGCACACTCTTGAATCTCATTAGGAACCTCTTTACCTAATGATTCTAATAGATAAACATAGAGTTGACAGTTTTTATTTAGTTGCATTTCTTGATTGGATGGATTCATAACTAGTTATCCTTTTTTAGTGGATTATAGCTTATCGATATAAGTTGTTTCATAAGCTCTCTATTTATAAAACTTGATTGTGTTTTTTTTAAGCCTTAAAATAACTTTTACAAATCAAACATTCTAAAAATAATAATATTCACTATCTTCAAAAAAGGTATAATTTATCCATAAAAAAGGAATAAAAATGTTAAGAATAGAAGAACAACTACCAATTTCAGAACTACAAAGTATGAATGATATACACATCGAGGAGAGCCAGTTAGTTACAAAACTACATACTGCTGCTATGGAAAAAGATACTAAACTTACACGTGAACTTTTAACTGAGCTTATTAAACACACAACTGAACACTTCTCTAAAGAAGAAAAAATGATGGAAGAAGCAGGATATCCAGACTACCATAGTCATAAACATGAACATATGATGCAACTACTCGATATTCAGTCAATATTTAGTTTCTATGAGATGACAAGTGATACTCAGTCAATCCATACTTATCTTGAAGACTCTTTGACACCATGGGTTATTGCCCATGTTCAAAACTGGGACATCCCAGCATCTGAGTTTATAAACCAATAAAAAGACTAAAGCTAAAGACTCTCTGCCCAGAGAATTAGCTCTGATTGAGAGAGTTGACGACTTATACGGTTAACTTCTTCTCCCTGCTTAAACGCAATGATTGTAGGGAGTCCACTTACACCATACTGACTAGCAACCTGTTGATGCTTATCAGCATTGATTTTAAGAAATCTCACTTTAAGAGGAAACCCTAAAGCTGCATCTTCATAGTCATCATACATTGCCATGCATGGTCCACAGGTTGTTGAGTAAAAGTCAACAAGAGTTGCAATATCATTTTCAGCTATATGTTTACTACAAATTTCATCATTAACTTCTAAAGGAAATGGATCAGCTAAGTCTCCATTACACTTTATACACTCAGCTTCTACACTCTGTGTTGCTATGCTCTCTACACTAATACATTCTGGGCACACAATCTTTAAAGTTTCCATGATTAACCTTTGGATAAAATATGCCCGAAGTATACACTTTTCTCTGAAAGGAAAAGTGTATAATAAAATGTTACCAGAATATATAAAGTAACTTTAAAAAAGGACAGATATGGATATGAGTATGCATATAGAGATGATTAATTTAGTTAAATCACTCAGTGGAAAATACAAAGAGTCTGATAAAGAGATGGTTATTAATGTGATTGAAGAGTATAAGCAAAAAAACCGCTGTAGCTACAAATATGCTTACGAGAAAATTGTTGAAGGAAATCCATCCTATTCTACTTACTGTTCATGGCGTCGTAAGTTAACAATAAAGTAAAGCTACTTCTTTTTTGTAAACTCGATTTGTGCACTACGATAAGTAATTCCAAAACTTGTAGCCAAGTTATATATCTGCTTTATAGCACTCTGTAAGTCTGCTATATGTAATGTTGAAAGGGGATGTAAAAAAGCCGCATATAAAGTATCTTCAGTTACAGCATACCGTGCATCTAAAGCTAAATGGAAATTCGAATCCATAAGTGAATCTTTTATTTTTGGAGCTAAATCTGAGTATTTGGTTATAGGAGAGATAATTCTCATTCGATTATACTCTTCATCACACAGAAGTGCCATTCTTGTACCTAAGTACTTAAAAAGCATATAACCTTTTTCCTGCTCAATCACTAGAGTATCTTTACAAAGCTCAATATGATTTTGTATTTTTTCTTGAGTCATCAAAGATTCAGTTTGTTCTTGTAAATGTTCTTGCATTAAGTTTTTAAGTGTATTTTTCATTTGCTTTTTTATCTGATTATATCCTATGTTTTATCTATTCTTTATAATGCATATACTTAAAGTTCGATAACTATATACTCCTAGTATATAGCTTTTTATAAAGTTTTAGTAAAGTTTGCTATCATGATTTACTTATAAACTAAGGATTTTATCATGCAAAATTGGTACGAACAAACAAGAGTGAAAACAGAACATATTTTTCAAAACATCATCACACACGACTTTGTTACACAACTCATGCAAGCGACATTAGACAAAGATGTTTTTGGTTTTTATGTAAACCAGGATTCACTTTATCTTAGCGAATACAAAAAAGCACTAGTTACTGTTGGAACTAAATGCCACAATCCTAAAGATACTCAGTTTTTCTATGAATCTGCAACAGGTATCATAGAAGTTGAAGATGCTCTACATAAGGAGTTTTTAGAAAAAAAATATATAATTTCGGAGCCATCACCGACTTGTGAACTATACAACTCATACCTTTCTCGTATAGTAAATAATGAGTCTGTTGAAGTTGGTGCAGCAGCTAT
The DNA here is from genome assembly GCA_034660715.1 of Campylobacterota bacterium. Taxonomy (GTDB): domain Bacteria; phylum Campylobacterota; class Campylobacteria; order Campylobacterales; family Sulfurimonadaceae; genus Sulfurimonas. The sequence goes on from JAYEJR010000140.1 coordinate 13,920, forward strand.
ACTTCCATGTTTTACGATCTATAAAGAGGTTGGAGACTTTATCCTAAAAAACCAACAGAACAAAGACTCTAATCCTTACCAAGCATGGATAGATACATACGCAAGTGATGAGTTCGCTCTAGCAGTAGAACAAGCCATAGACATAGTAAACACTTATGCCTTAACAGCTTCACCTGATAGTCTTGCTAAAATGGAAGAAGTTTTTATAAAAACTTCAAAATTAGAATGGATGTTTTGGGACTCTGCACACAAAGAAGAGGCATGGAAAATATGAGGAACTCATACTACCCTATCCTCACTATAGCTGGTTCTGATTCTGGGGGTGGTGCTGGTATACAAGCAGATATAAAGAGTATCTCGGCAAATGGTGGTTACGCTGCTTCAGTTATAACTGCCACTACCGCACAAAACACTCAAGGTGTTACAGATATTCACCCTATTCCTATATCTCACATCATAATGCAAATGAAGGCAGTGTTTGATGATATAAGTTTTTCATGTATCAAAATTGGGATGCTCCACTCATCAGAAGTTATTAAAGCGGTTCAAGAGACTTTAGAGGAGTACAATATAACAAACATTGTATTTGATCCGGTAATGATTGCTACTTCAGGAGACAAGCTCTTAAATGATGATGCAGTTGAGAACCTTAAAGGGTTTTTACCTCATGTGAGACTTGTAACACCAAACATTCCAGAAGCAGAGTTGCTTATTGGACATGATATAGACCTAGAGAACATTCAAACAGTAGCAACAGACCTAGCAGAGATGTATCATACCTCTGTACTACTCAAAGGTGGTCACTTGAAACTCACAAACACCATGACCGATGTACTATATAACTATGAAAGTAAAAAAATTACTATAATTGAGAACAAAACAGTTACAACGAAAAATACACATGGAACAGGATGTACTCTCTCATCTGCTGTTGCTACATATATGGGTCTTGGATTTAGTTTAGAAGATGCATGTATAAAAGCTACTAACTATCTAAACACAGCTATTGAAGAAGGCAAAGATAAAATATTAGGAAAAGGTCATGGGCCTGTTAAACATTTTCCTAACATTTTATGAAAATAATTAAGCAGACAAAAACAAGCATTTCGATACACTCCACAAAAACTACTAAGGAATTAATATGGCATATATAGATTTAACTACAAAAACTTTTGATGAAACACTTGATAACAACGATATCGTAATCGTAGACTTTTGGGCAGAATGGTGTGGACCATGTAAACAGTTTGCTCCTATCTTTGAGAGTGCATCAGAGAGTTATCCTGATGTTACATTCGCTAAAGTAAACACAGAAGAGCAACAAGCACTAGCTAACAAGTATGGCGTTCACTCAATACCAACTATTATGGTTGTAAGAGAGGGAATCATCTTACTAAACCAAGGTGGTATGTTGCCAGAAGATAAGTTTGGTGATTTAATCAACCATGTTAAAGGACTTGATATGGACGAAATCCGCAAAGAGATTGAAGAAGAAGATTAAACTACTTTTATTCTGCCTCGTGAATAGCAATAATTCTATCAAGTTTGTTTTCATTTGCTATAAATTTAGATAGTGTTGAAACAGTATAGTAGTTCCCCATAGACTTTGCTTGAGGTTCACTGGCACCATTCTTCTCTTCTTCTTGGATAGCTAACTGACTATATTTTCCATATAGTGCTGCATAGTCCTTTACATTAAACTTTGGGTTACTGTTTAGTTCTTCTAGAAATTCTTCTTGTACTGGTCTCATTTTTATCCTTATTTGTTAAAAATTATAAAACTCTCTGGTCTAAAATATAGTCTACTAAAACATGCATATACACCTGTATACTTTGGTTAGCATCTATACTAAACATCGATAGCTCTTTGTATGTATCTATACGTTCATTAAAAAGAGCTCTTGCTCCGTTCTCATCGTTAAATAGAGGTCGCTTGTCTCTCTCTTTCTTGCTGAGACGATTTAAGATTGCATCAAAGTCAGCAGCGACATAAATAACTAATGACTTCTCGGAAAGATTACAGTGTATCGGTAATCCACCACCAGTAGATATAACCTGTCCCGTATTTTGTATTAAATCATCTATACATTTTTTTTCAAGAGTACGAAAATGTTCTTCTCCATCTTTTTCAAAAATATCTGCAACAGTACACTTTTGTTCTTTTTCAATGAGAACATCAACATCCATAAACTTTTTTTGTAGCTGTCTTGCAAGAATTTTACCTGCACTTGTTTTACCACACCCCATAAAGCCTATTAAAACTATATTATCGTATACCAACTCTTTCCTTTTTAGTAAATTATTAATTTTAAATACATTGTATATCTATGTTAAAAAGTTGCTATAGAAAAATTAAGAGATATTTTCCACCAAATCATTATCGGTAGGATAGCCTGCAACTTCATAACCATCTTCGTCAAAAAAATATTTTTTGCCACTATCCATACTTATACATACAAGAGGATATTCATCTTCATGACGAATCTCTTTGATTATAAACACCTTCCCCATTTGGGTTTTCCACTTCTGACCTGTTTGAAATGCTATGAATTCATATTCCATGACATTATACTTTATAATGAGCTAAGAGTGTGAAAAAAATGAAATATTTAGAAAAAAATAGTATGTAAGTTTTCATAAGAACTCCATATAATATATTAAAAATTAAAATTGGGATTTTGTTAAAAGAAGGAGTAACAACGCATATTGCGTTGTTACGGTTTTGACTTTAAAATTAAACTGGTTTAACAGTAATTCCGTATTTGTTTTCAGCAGTAGTACGCTCTTCTAAAGCATACCCTTCAATTTCATTAAAGTTAAGGTATTTGTATACTGCATCTTCTTTACCAGCAAGTTTAGCAGGAACAACGTCCATATACTCTTGAGCAGTTGGAATACGACCAAGTTTAGCACATAAAGCAGCAAGCTCTGCAGAACCAAGATAAACTTGAGTACCTTTACCTAGACGGTTGTTAAAGTTACGAGTAGAAGTTGAGAATACTGTAGAGTTTTCACGAGCTGACGCTTGATTACCCATACATAGTGAACAACCTGGTACTTCAGTTTGCGCTGAAATAGCGTTATAAACTTCATAGTAACCTTCATTAATTAGTTGCTGCTCATCCATTTTTGTTGGTGGAACAATCCAGAATTTCTCAACGTTATGACCAGTCTCGCCTCTCATAACTTCACCAGCTGCACGGTAGTGACCGATGTTTGTCATACAAGAACCTAAGAATACTTCATCGAGTGGAGTTCCAGCTACTTCAGAAAGAAGTTTAACGTTATCTGGATCATTAGGACAAGCTAAAATAGGCTCAGTAATAGTGTTAAGGTCGATTTCAATTACTGCTGCATACTCTGCATCAGCATCTGGTTTCATAAGTGTAGGATTAGCTAACCAATCTTCCATTTTACCAATACGACGTTCTATTGTAGTAGCATCTGCATAACCATCTTTTACCATAGCTTTAAGTAGAGTTACATTTGACTTGATGTACTCAATAACTGGCTCATTGTTTAAAAGAACAGTACATGCAGCAGCAGAACGCTCAGCAGATGCATCAGAAAGCTCAAATGCTTGCTCTGCTTTAAGATTAGGAAGACCTTCAATCTCTAAAATACGTCCAGCGAATACATTGATTTTACCCTCTTTAGGAACAGTTAAGTGTCCTTGCTGGATAGCAACATAAGGAATAGCATTTACAAGATCACGTAGAGTGATACCTGGTTGCATTTCACCTGAAAAAACTACTTTTACAGACTCAGGCATAGATAAAGGCATAGAACCAGTAACACCAGCAAATGCAACAGCACCAGACCCAGCAGGGAAAGAGATACCAATTGGGAAACGAGTATGAGAATCCGCACCAGTACCAACAGTATCTGGAAGAACCATTCTATTTAACCAAGAGTGGATAACACCATCACCTGGACGTAGAGCAACACCAGAACGGTTGGAGATAAACGCAGGTAAGTTAGCATGCATATCAGCATCAGACGGTTTTGGATAAGCAGCAGTGTGACAGAAAGTTTGTAATACAAGGTCAGCATTGAAACCAAGTGCTGCAAGTTCTTTAATCTCATCACGAGTCATTGGTCCAGTTGTATCTTGAGAACCAACTGTATTCATTTCAGGCTCACAGTACATACCAGGACGAACACCAGCAAGACCTGAAGCTTTACCTACCATTTTTTGAGCAAGAGTATAACCCTTACCTGTATCAGCTGGTTGTTCTGCAGTTAAGAATGCTTCAGAAGCACCCATACCTAGAACAGCACGAGCTTTAGAAGTTAAACCACGACCAACGATTAATGGAACACGACCGCCCGCTTGTACTTCATCAGTAATAGTGTTAGGATTTAGTTTGAATGTAGCAACAACTTTACCGTTAATAATCGCTTCACCTTTGTAAGGAAGAAGAGTTAAAACATCACCAGTTTCCATTCCAGAAACATCAAGTTCGATTGGTAGGGCACCTGAATCTTCACAAGTTGCAAAGAAAATAGGAGCGATAGTATTACCAAGAACAACACCACCAGTACGCTTGTTAGGAACACCTGGAATATCTACACCCATGTGCCATTGAACAGAGTTAACGCCAGACTTACGAGAAGAACCAGTACCAACAACATCACCAACATAAGCGATTGGATGACCTTTTGTTTTAAGTTCTTTAAGAGTATCTAACGGATTGTCCATTCTGTTTATAAGAAGAGAGTTTGCATGTAACGGAATATCTGAACGAGTAAATGCTTCAGATGCTGGAGATAAATCATCAGTATTCGTTTCACCTGGAACTTTGTAAACAGTTACAGTAATTTCTTCTGCGATAGCTGGTTTTGAACTAAACCATTCAGCATTTGCCCATGAAGTAAGAACTTTAGTAGCTGCCGCGTTACCTTCTTTATGTAGTTTTTCAACATCGTTAAATGCATCATAAACTAAAAGAGTTTTGCTTAAAGCTTCTACAGCAGCTTCTACAACTTCCGTATTAGCTGAAGCAAGAGCATGAACCATAGGAAGAACGTTAAATCCACCTAACATCATACCTAGCATCTCAACAGCTCTTTTTGCCGAGATAGCAGAAACAGTAATATTTTCAGCAGCTATTTCATTTAAAAATGCAGCTTTAACTTGTGCCGCATCGTCAACACCAGGTGCTACACGGTTAGTAAGTAAGTCAAGTAACTCATCAGTACAGTTAGCTTTAACTAGTTCTATTAAGTCAGCTGTCTGTGAAGCTGAAAGTGCTAGAGCTGGTACTCCAAGTGCTTCACGTTCTGCAACATGTGCTTTATATTCTTCTAAAAATGCCATATATAATTCCTGTTTACTAAATTTTGAAAAATTATACCTAAAGATAGGCATACATAAAACAATATGTTACATATATACACACTGATATTTAAAATTATTGTATGTATGTGTTAAAAAGTAACGCTATAGCCTTCGCTTTTTAAGTTCAGCTAGAATTTCATCTCTATCCCTACCACTGTAGTTACTTTTGAGCCATATTAGGTAAGCATCTGGAATTTCACTAAAGTAAACACCTTTATACTTTCCAAAGCTAACTCTAGCTTGGACTTTTTGTATTAGAGGCTTGTTTATTGTTCTGACATTTAGTGAAGTGTTTTTGAGTAGTTTTTCAAACTCAAAAAAGTCAACTCTCTTTTGTATGGAAAAAGAGTATCTTGCAAAATCAAATACACCTTTGCGTTGAGAGACAAAAAGTTCTATCTCTTGAATCTGCTCAACACTCAACTTTTCAAGATTTGGTATATGAACAGAGTAAGAACTTTTATAAGGAGTAAACTCAAAGATTGGAACTGCCATAACTTAGAGAATAGTCCTTATGCCCTTGGCATTTGGAGAAGAGAGTACACCTTCGTTTTCAAGTTGTTCAATCACCCTTGCTGAACGGTTGTAGCCTATTTGTAGTTTGCGTTGAAGATAAGATATAGATGTTTTTTTATCAGTTAGAACTACATTTTTTGCTTCTTCATATAGCTCATCTAGCTCTTCGTATGACTCATTTGTGCCTGCAGAATTAGCTGCACTCTCCTCGAGTAAAAAACTTTTATCATAGTTTGGTTCACGCTGAGACTTGATAAACTCTACTATGTTTTCTATCTCATCCTCAGTAGCCCATGGAGCATGTAAACGTACAAGTCCTGTTGACCCAGGAGGAGTAAAAAGCATATCACCACGACCAAGTAGTGATTCAGCCCCCATTTGATCTAAAATGATTTTACTATCTACTTTCTGCCCTACTCTATAAGATATACGAGAAGGAAGATTTGCTTTTATCAGACCTGTAACAACATCTACAGAGGGACGCTGAGTAGCTACTATAAGATGTATACCACAAGCACGAGACTTCTGAGCAAGCCGTGCTATAGAGACTTCAACATCCTTACCACTTGTCATCATTAAATCAGCTAACTCATCTATAACAACAACTATATAAGGAAAGTGCTCTCCACCCTCTTTTTTAATCTTCTCATTATAGTTTTCAATGTTTTTAGTTCTTGTATCTGCCATAAGTTCATAACGGCGCTCCATTTCTGCGACCATATTGTTAAGTGCTGCGATAGCTTGCTTAGGCTTAGTTATAACTGGAGTAAGCAAATGAGGGATATCATTATATGTTGAGAACTCAAGCATCTTTGGATCTATCATCAGTAAACGCAGCTGGTCTGGTGAGTTTTTATAAAGTAGTGAGATAATCATGGCATTTATACCAACACTTTTACCACTTCCTGTAGTTCCAGCTATAAGAAGGTGTGGAAGTTTTTTAAGGTCAGTCACAAAGGGTTTACCTACTATATCTTTACCAAGAGCCATAGTAAGCGGAGATGAAGAGTCTTTAAAGAGTTTATCATCTAAAATCTCTCGTAGATAGATAGTATCAACACTCTCATTTGGTATCTCTATACCAACAACATCTTTTCCAGGGATAGGTGCTTGTATACGAATAGTCTCTGCTGAGAGTGCCATAGCTAAGTCATCTTGTAGGTTGAGTATCTTACTAACCTTTACATTTGCAGCAGGTTTAAACTCAAATGTAGAAACAACAGGACCAGCATAAGTACGTACAACATCGCCATCTATTTTAAAGTGAGCTAGTTTTTCTATAAGGTAACGGATCTTATCATCAAGCTCACTCTCATCTACACTTTTAACTGTTGACTTTGATTTTTGTAAGAAGTTCACTGAGGGAAGTGTAAAGTTTTTTGGCTTCTCAACTACTCCTTTTTCTATAGTTGCTAAAAGCTTTGCATTTTCTTCAAGTTCTTCTACTACAACTGCATTCTTTTGCTCTTTTACCTCTTCTACGATATCTAAAATATTTTTAGTTTTTTCTTCTTTAGTTACTGTTTTTTTCTTTCTTAGATAAGCTGGCTTATTCATTTCGACACTATCTTGAATTACTTCATCTTTAAGAGGTTCAATCTCATTTTTTGTATCTTCTACAACATCTTCAACTATAGTCTCTTCTTGAATATTTTCTGTTACTTGTGGGAGAGCATCTATATCAACCTCTTCTACATATTCTTGTTCAAATCCCGTCGGTTTAGTGGGAGGAAGGCTTATGTTTGAAGTTTTTTCTTTTGCAAACTCAGAAATTATGCTTAGAATTTCTGAAGCACTTTTATCAAGCATGATAACTATAGAGACAAGAGTGATCATAAACCAAAAGATCCATAAACCAAAAAGTCCTATATAAGGACTCAAAAAGTCTACGAAGTCAGCACCAAACTTACCTCTTAACTCGTCAGAGACTAACAGTCCTTGAGCTAGTAGTAGTGAGAAAAAGATCAATATAGAAGCTATCGCAAGCTCAGCTTTTCTAAAGTTAAAATGTAGATTCTTATATATAAAGTATAGTGGTAAAAGAAGCAAAAAAAGATAGATAAATGAAACATATCCAAAATAGAGTTGGTTATAAGAGGCAAACTGAGTGCCATAACTTCCCATAAGTTCGCTATCACCTAACGCAGTGGAAAAACCAAGGTAAATTAAAACGCCAAAAACTATAATAAAAAGTGTATCTTTCAAATCAATAAATCCATATATGTAAATTTAAAAGAAGTATAGCCAAAAATGTTCCATAAAGAATTTTTTTGGCATTTTGTAATAAAAAAGCTACTGTTTTATAGGTAATTTACTAGGCTTAACTGTGATACTTTTCCTACTGTCGATAACATTGCTTGATAATTTAAAGTCAACTGAGATAGTCTCATCGAAGACTCAGCTAAATCTGTATCTATGACAGATGAGCGCAAAGTCATTGTGCTAATCTCAAGTAAGCTTGTTCTTTCCATGGCGTTTGTAAGTGCATTTGACTGTGCACCCACTTTAGCATGAACTCTATTTGTATGATTCATAAGGTCATCAACCATTGCCAAGGCATTCCCCATACCAACATTTCTTACATCTGAAGAATTAGCATCTGGGTGTAGATTGTAACTCTCTACTGCCATAATGATGTCATCTATAGTTTTAAAGAAGTCTGTTTTAGGGTCACGAATAGTTAAAGCATCATTAGCATTAAACGCCATCACAGATGCCGTTCGTACACCATTGGCATCAGCTGTAAAATCATTACTGTTAGAATCATAAAGTGCCATAGTAGCTTTAGTACTTGAACTACTCAGGTCTTTAAACTCTATCTTGCCATCATATGAAAGAGATGTATTTGCACTATTGTTTGAAGTATATATTGCTCCATCATAATCAGTAGCAGAAGCACCACTTGGAAGCTTATCCGTAACAACCATATTTATAACATCCATTAGTTGTTGATATGTCACTTCATCAGCATCTACTGCAGTTCTAGGGTCTTTCATATTAAAAATATCGTAAGAAGTTCCACCAATAGTAAAAGTAGAGCCAGTTCCTGCTCCAGTGAATGAAGCCAAATCAATAGTGGCATTGTATGCATTTCCACTCACATCAAGACCTGCGAGTTTAAAAGAAGTACCATCCAACGTATTTGTATATGTTTTAGGAATAGTAGCTGGTAAAACCTCATTTCTAATATCTGCTACTTCTGAGAGTTTTGTAGAAGCTGTTGCAAATGCATTTGTCCCTTTTTCTATCTGAGGTACACTAGAAGAGAGTGTTGCACCATTTACACTAAACTCAGTTCTATCATGCACTACACCCTGTAGAGATGTCACCACATCAGCTGCAACACCACCACCAGCTGAAGAGGTCATGTTCGATCTAACAAATTCTTTGACAAAAAAATCTGCTGCAGTAGCACTAGAAAAGTCTGTTACTGCCCCATCTAAATCATCTAAGTCGTCTACATCTGCTCTTCCTGTTGTAGGGTCAGCAGGGTTTGCATAATCAACTGCACCAACTAAATGAAAATCCAATTTACTAGAACCATTTAGCTTGTCCTCTACTACTATCTGCCCTGAGTCATTCATAGATACATTTACAACATTAACATTACCTGTATTTCCAAATGCAGTACCAATTGCTTCTAGTAGTTCTGATACTTTCTGTCCATCATTCATTGCAATTTTTTCTTTGAATGTATTTCCATCACTTGCTGTACCACGAAGATAAAAATAGTGTTTATTTAGAGCGTCTACTGTATTGTCAGTATCACCCATTAAGCTTCTTATCGTACTACTCTCTGAAAGAGGTTCATTAGACAAGAGGTCTCTATTTACAACATTACTTGTAATATTTCTCTTTACACTATCCTCTTCACCAAGAAAAAAATCTGCTCCTGTTAAGTTGTACTGTTGTTGATTGTTTGAACCAAGTAGTGCATTTCTAGAAACATCATTTCCTTGATAAACACCAGATTCACTAATTGGTTTAGTGTCAATCATAGAACCCGAGAAAAGAAACTGTCCATTTATAGATGTGTTGGCAAGATTTTTTAGGTTTTCTTTCACACCCTCTAGTTCACCAACAATAGCGTCTATAGAAGTTTCACTTTGAGTTCCATTGGAAGCTTGAATGACTAATGTTCGCATTCTGTTCATAGTATCTGTGAACTGATTGAGTGTTACATCTGTTTGATCTGAAATCTTATAGCCACTCTCTGTACTTTTAAGTACTTGACCTATCGTTGAGAGTTCATTATCAAGACGCATCGTCTCCGTAAACACTCCAACATCATCACTTGCATACTGTATTTTTAGTCCAGAAGCTATCTGTTTGTTTACATCAAAAAGTTGTTTATTCAGTTTTGAGTTATTTGTACCATACAAGTTGTCATAGTACATACTTTGAGTAACTCTCATAACATCCCTCCGTAAATCGATTATTTATATTTTATCATCTTATTACTAATATAAATAGCAATAAAAGTTCCATACTTACACATCGACATAATGTTATTTACTTTTAAGTAAGATATCACTATCATTCCATCTTAGAGTTGCTTTAGGGCACCTCTAAAAACCCTAGTATCACTCAGACACTAGGATTTTTAGAGGTGTCCTTGAGCCAGAGTGATGGAATGGTATACATAGCGGATTCAAAATCCGCCGCCGCAAGGCTTGTGGGTTCAAATCCCATCTCTGGTACCATAGACTCTAAAATCACACAACATAGAGAAAATAGTGAAACTACTTATAAGTTTACTTCTTCTATCTTTTTTCAATCTTCATGCTAATATAGAACTTAAAAAAAACTACTTTATAAATACTAAAACAGTTAAACTCTCAGATATTACAAATATAAACTCACAAAACACAATAATCTTTACAATACCCAAAGAGAGACACTCTAAACGAGTTAAGTCCAGAGAACTAGTGAGTATCCTCAAAAAATTAGGCTACAACGATATCTCAACAAAACACAACTATATACAGTTCACTCAAAGAAGCCCTATAAACACAAGCCTTATTGCTCTTAAAATCAAAGAGTACTATAGTGAAAAGTATAAAGATATAACCATCTTATCTATCTATGTACATCCTCGTTCTTTTATGCACTCTCTACCTAAGAAATATCAAGTAGTTATCTCTAAAAAAAGCTACTTAAAAGCTAAAAAGACACTCTATATAAAAACACCTGACAATAAAAAAATCTTTTTTAACTACACTATAGAAGCAAGAATCAATGTACTGATAGCAAAAGAGAACATTCAAAAAGATGAAGAACTCTCCATAACAAACCTTAAAAAAAACAGTATAATATTGGATAAATTTAGGGCTATGCCTTTACAAAAAATAAACAAGGCTACCATACAAGCTAAGCATAGAATAAAACAAGGCAGTGTAGTTACACTAAGAGACACAGTTAACCTAACACTTGTGAAACGCGGCTCAAAAGTAAATGTAACAGTTGTAGAATCTGGCATCTCTATCTCTTTTTTAGCAAAAGCTAATCAAAATGGTAGATATGGACAGAGTATCTCTATAACTAACAGTAATGGTAAAAAACTTAAAGCAGTAGTGACTGGAAGAAACACAGCGGAGATAAGATAGTGAACAAAAACAAAAAGATAGTTGTTGCAACAAGTGGTGCGAGTGGAGTCAACCTAGGTTTAAAAACACTAGAGCTACTTCCTGACACTATAGAAAAGCACTTTATTATGTCTTCAAACTCTAAAGTAGTTCTCTCAAAAGAGATGAACAATGTAACTACACACAACAACAAAGACATCTCAGCAAGCATAGCTTCTGGCTCCTTTGGAGTAGACGCCATGATCATTGCACCCTGTTCTATGAATACACTAGCAAAGATAGCCTGTGGCATATCCGATAACCTCGTAACAAGATGTGCAGCAGTTATGATAAAAGAGCAAAAGAAGCTTATCTTAGCTCCTCGTGAGATGCCTTTTTCGGCAATAGCTTTGGAGAACATGCACAAACTAGCCTCTCTTGGTATCATCATAGCTCCTCCTGTAATGGCATACTACTCAGAACAACAGACACTAGATGAGATGGAAAACTTCATAGTAGGTAAATGGTTTGACCTACTTGGAATAGAAAACACTTTATATAAGAGATGGGAATAAAAAATTGAATTCAAAAAAAATAGCACTTTATCCTGGGACTTTTGACCCTATAACCAATGGACACTTCGACATCATAGAGAGAGCCTCTAAGCTTTTTGATGAAGTGATAGTAGCAGTTGCAGTCTCTAGAGACAAAAAACCGATGTTTACACTCGATGAACGCATAGAGATGTCTCAAGCTGCAACAAAAGAGCTTGAAAATATCAGAGTGGTTGGTTTTAATAACCTCACTATTGATTTGGCACATGAACATAATGCTGGCGTTTTAATACGAGGCCTTCGTGCGGTGAGTGACTTCGAGTATGAGCTTCAACTAGGCTACCTTAACAACTCCCTCGATGACACTATAGAGACTATCTATCTCATGCCAAAACTTCAAAATGCTTTCATAAGCTCCTCTATCGTTCGTAATCTACTGAAGTTTAACGGAAAAACAGAGCACATACTCCCTAGTGAAGTTCAGACTATCATAGGAGGGATGAGCTCATGTACATTGCCATAGAGGGAATAGATACTGCTGGTAAAAGTACTCAAATAGCCGCTTTAGAAGAACTCTACCCCGATGCTATCATCACAAAAGAGCCTGGAGCTACTGCTATAGGCAAAGAGATACGTGAAATGGTCCTCTCAGCTCGTGCTCAGAGTAAAAAAGCTGAGTTTCTACTCTTTTTAGCGGATCGTGCGGAACACATCAAAGAGGTTATAGAACCAAATGTTGATAGAAAAATGATCATCTCTGATAGAAGTGCTGTAAGTGGTGTAGCTTATGCTCTTACTCAAGGAGAGATAGACAAATCAGACTTAGTATCGCTAAACAATTTTGCAACAGGTAGTCTCTACCCTGAGCAGGTTTTTCTTCTGCAACTTACAAAAGAGGAGTTAGAGTACAGACTCTCTCAAAAAGAGCTTGATGGGATAGAGTTGCGCGGCAGTGAGTATCTTCTAAGCATTCAAGATGCTATCATAGAGGCTACAAAGCTCCTTGGTATCGAGATAGTTATCATAGATGCTACAAAAGGCATAGAAGAGATAACACAAGAGATATTAAACAATATCAACTAAATGAACCTCCTAAAAAGCGACTACATAAACCAAAATGACAAAGAACTTGTCCAACTTTTTGTCTCTTCTTCTACCACTAAGAAATACATACTCGGCATAAACAAACTTACAAAATCCGTACAAAAACACATAGAAGTAGATGGCATCATAGATGACTTCACAAGAGTGCAACGCTCACGTAAAAAAGAGGTTTTAAAAATAGAAGAAGTGCCTAAAGATGCCCTTATACTCTGGACTGCTACAGGAAGTCCTCTTGAGGTGAAACACCGTCTCGATAAGATGGGCTTTAAACACATAAGTTATCTTGCCCTTTGCAAGTACTCTACTCTAGACCTAGTCCACCCTCCTTTTATTATGGACTTTAAAGAGGACTTTGCTAAACATAGAGAGGAGTATGATGGCGTTTACAAACTCCTAGCAGATGAGAAGTCTAGAAGTGTGTTTGAGAAGGTCATCAACTTCAAAATCTCATTTGATTACGAATTTATGGACGGCTTTACGAACAACCACGAGGGTCAGTACTTTGACAAAGAGATACTTCCTGAGATAAAAAACATACGCTTTGTAGATGGTGGTGGTTATGTTGGTGACACTGCTACAGAGGTTATAAAACACTATCCAGACTTCTCTAAGCTCTATCTTATAGAACCTATACCTGAGAACATACGTATAGCTAAACGCGAGCTTGGAGAGTATGAGAACATAGAGTTTTTAACTTGTGGCGTTTCAGACAAAAAAGAGACACTCTACTTCAACGAAGAGAAGTCCTTTTCTACTATATATGGAAGTGGTACACAGAGTGTAGAGGTAGATACCATCGATAACATAGTTAAAGAGAAAGTAGACTACATCAAACTTGACATTGAGGGTGCCGAACAAGATGCCATAGAGGGTGCAAAAGAGACCATACAAAAGTATAAACCTATTCTCGCTATCTGCATCTACCATAAAGCTGAGGACTGGTACAGAATCCCTCAAAAAGTTCTAGCCA
>JAYEJR010000141.1:0-7799 GCA_034660715.1 Campylobacterota bacterium
AACGGATAGTTCCTGGGGCTTTTTGACACATAAACTCTACTGCATCTTGATCAGCTAAGTAGTCTGAACCTTTTACTGTGTCAAACTCGTGAAGCTCAATACTATCTTCCTCACTAAATGATGCATTAACACCACCTTGTGCGGCACCAGAATGACTTCTAAGTGGGTGTAGTTTAGTAATAACTGCAACTTTTTTACCTGCAGCTTGTAACTCTCTAGCTGCTGCACATCCCGCAAGACCTGCACCAACAATAATCGCATCGTAAGTATAAATAGGAATACTCATTAAATTTCCTTCGTAATAAAACTATTATAATAAGATTGATTATAGCTTGAAAAGGCTTGCTGGAGATTAAATAAGCTGTTTAAGGGGGTTTAAAGTTTGGGTGTTACTATTTGGGACATATAGAATTATTCTATATCTCCTTCTCTGCTAAGTCTCTTGTCTGTAGGATTCTATTACTTCCAGTTGTTTTTGCGTATTGCAGTATCTCTTTTGATTGACGAGAAACTTCTTCAAGGTTTGTATTGTTTGGTTTAATAATAAAACCACCACTTACAGTAATAGTCACCTGACCTTGGTCTGAAGTATGAAACTTCAACTCTTCTATACTCTGTCTGATAAGCTCTACATCTTTAAAAGACTGCTCTTTAGATGATCTAGATAAAATTAGTGTAAATTGATTGTAGTCAGTTCTGGCTATAACATCTACAGCTTGTTCATGTAGAGAAATAGTATAGGCAACCTTTTTAAGCATTGCCTGTGTTACTTCTTGGGAAAAAGCACGTTTGGTTTTTGAAAAATTGTCTATTTCTAAAATAGTTACAGAAGTAAAGTTACTATCTTTTAAGTTCTTTTTGTTTGAGTATGAGTTAATCATACCTTTATAGTTATTTATACCAGTTACTGGGTCAAGCATTGCAGGGTTATCAGATGTTACAGATTTTCTGTTCATTCTCATAGCGATTGCATCACCTTCTTGTGTGTACATCACATAGTCTCGCTTACTCTTGTCTATTTGGTAAAGAAACTCGATGTCCTTATGTGTAGAAAAGATTTTTTTTCTAAAATAAAGAGTACTAATAACAACTAAAACAAAAATAAGGACTGTTACAATTTTGATGATACTAAACTTCTCTTGGTTATAAGCTATATTTTTAATCATTATCTCATTGATATGTTTGTTGATATTAGAAAATGCATTTTGAAGATTAACATTGAGTGCATCTCTTGACTCTTCATCTTTATCTTTTATATAGTATTCATGTGCTACTTCATTAAAAGTAGTCGTTAAATCTGAAAGTGTTGATAAATCGCTTAAGTATTCATCATCGTTTCCAAATACTAGCTTGTCAGTATAGTCATACTTGTACATACTTCTTAATTTATCTATTTCTTGGTGGAGTTGAGTGCTCTTCCCATTAAACTGAATGAGTGCTAGCTCAATATCATCTTTTTTAAGCGTTGTTAAACTCGATATTATCTGTTGCTGTTTTTGCAAGTTATTAACTTTTTCAAAAGACAATTGCTGTTCTAAAGTTAACATCATAGATATAAAAGCCACCATAAGTATAAAGAAGAGATATGTATTGAGATTAGTAAATATTTTTTTGATTGATTGTTTCATATGAAATTTCCTTAAAAATGTTATAATTTGTACCTATTTTATATCGGCGGAAATTAATATATGCTTAAAGAAGTTTAATTGAATTTAGAAAATTATTTTATATCACAGTTCTGTAACAAACATATTGGTGACGATGGAGCTTATATAGATGGATATGTTTACTCAAAAGATGCTTTTTTTGAAGATGTTCATTATAAGAAAAAATGGTTAAGTTATTATCAGATAGCACAAAGAGCAATGCTAGTAAATATTTCTGATGCTATAGCAATGAATGCCATACCTAAGTATATACTTTTAAGTGTAGCAATGCCAAAAACAATGACTAAGGAAGAGATGAAAGATTTGGTCCGTGGTTTTGAAGATATGGCAACTAAGTACAATATAGAAATTATTGGTGGAGATACAATTAGTAACACTAAGTTAGATATTACAATAACAGTTATCTCTAAAACAGATAAACCATTAAATCGAGGAAGAGTACGAAACAACTATCTTCTTGCATATACTGGCGAACTTGGAAAATCACAAAAGGAACTCAAAAAGCTTTTTAATTTAGGTAAGATACATAAAAAATCAAAGTTTGTTGATATTCAACTAAGAGATGATTTTGTTTATAAGACACAAAGGTTTTTAAAAGCAGGAATGGATATTTCTGATGGGCTTTTTAGTGATTTAAGTAAAATTACTCAAATGAATAGAATAGGCATAAAGTTTACAAAGCAGATAAGTAGGTCACAAGCATGTAGCGGCGAAGAGTATGAGATGCTAGTAGCCTTTGATATAAGAGATAAAAAAACTATTTTACGAAGAGCAGCACAGAGTAGAACAAAGATAACTATCTTTGCAAAAGCTTCAAAGACTAAATATACAAATAGATGTAAAGCACATCATTTTTAAGGAATTATAAAAATATGGATAGATTTTATTCACTTGCTCATGCAAGTATAGATTTTCACTTTAAACAGTCACCACGAGACTTCGTTGTAGAAGAGATACCTCTTTATGAGTTTTCTGGAGAAGGTGAACATCTTGTTCTACAAGTAAGAAAGAAAAGTTTATCAACAAGTGAAATGGTAGGACAAATAGCAAGATACTTAGGTATAAAAAATAAAGAGATTGGTTATGCAGGACTTAAAGATAAGCATGCAATGACTAAGCAGTACATCTCTTTACATAAAAAACACGAAGAGGCTCTTGAAGGGTTTAATTTTGATGGTATAAAAATCCTCTCTAAAACTTACCATAACAATAAGATAAGAATAGGGCATCTGAGAGGAAATAGGTTTTATATAAAAGTTAAAAAGGTTAACCCAACATCTGCTGCTAAAATAGATGAGGCCTTAAAAAACATAGAAAAAGGTGGCATGCCAAACTTTTTTGGCTACCAGCGTTTTGGAAATGATGGTGACAATCACATTCTAGGTGAAAAACTTGCAAAAGGTGAAGCTAGAGAGCGTAACCCAAGAGTAAAAAAACTTCTTATCAATGCCTACCAGAGTCATCGTTTTAATCTTTGGTTATCTCGTAGACTCGAGATTAACTCACTTGTTAGTAGTTTTGAACCAAAAGAGATTGAAACTCTTTTAAATATGCCAAATGATGAAGTTACAAAGATGAAGGCTCAAACACATCCTTTTAAACTTATAAGTGGAGATATTATGGAACACTATCCATATGGTCGTCTTTTTGATTATGAAGGGGCTACTGAAGACTTACAAAGATTTAATGACAGAGATGTAAGTGTAACGGGACTTCTATGTGGAACAAAAGCGAAAACCTCTTCAGGTTTAGCAGGTCAGATAGAAAAAGATTTTGATGATGAGATAAATGCAGATGGAGCGAGACGTTATGCATGGGTTTATCCAACAGAAATAGAAGGGCGTTTTAATCCAGTTGAAGCACAGTATGAGATGAACTTTACTCTTCCTAAGGGTTCGTATGCAACTGTTCTTTTAGAAGAGATAGCAAAAAGAAAAATAAACTAGTCTGAAATAATAACTAATAGATAGATAAGGAAAAAAATGCAAAAAAGACACATAACATCAGCGATATCACAAGGCTTTGGGAAATTTGCTTCTAAAGAGTTTCCTCACTGGTTTCAAAAAATAGTAAATAATTCATATGTAGGTTTAATGGGGCTTGATATGAGTGATTTTCACTCTCCTGAGACATATAAGAGTTTAAATGCTCTATTTACTAGAAATTTAAGAGAAGAGAGAACATACTCTTTGGATGCAGACGATTTCATATCTCCTTGTGACTCTTTGATCTCTGAGACCGGAACTATAACTGATGACTATGCACTCCAAATCAAAGGTATGCAATATAAGTGTGCTGATTTTATAGGAAGTGAATTCACTCAAGAAGAAAAAGCAATAGTTGATGATGGCGTTTTTGTTAATTGTTATCTATCTCCAAAAGATTATCACCGTTATCATATTCCAACTAACTTAAAAGTTATAAAAGCAGTACATGTACCTGGTAAGTTTTACCCAGTTAATATACCTTCTCTTAAAAAGCGTTTGAATCTTTTTATAGAAAATGAAAGAGTTGTGCTTCTTTGTGAAGCAACTAACGGAAAAAGATTCTATATGATACTTGTTAGTGCTCTGAATGTTGGAGTAATGAAGGTTAGCTTTGAGCCTCGTATCCAAACTAACGCCATAGCAACTTCACCACAGACTTATGAGTTTGACAACTTACACTTAAACAAAGGTGATGACTTTGGATGTTTTGAAATGGGTTCTACAATAATTTTACTAGCTGAAAAAGATATGCTAGATGTAAATGTAAACGCTGGTGACAATGTGAAATTTGCTCAAACGATTGCAAAGATAAAGTAAAATGAAAAAAGCTGAAATGGAAAAAAAGGTTGCTGCCATTTTCAGTGATAAAAAAGAGTTTGAAAAGCATGTACTCCATGTTACTTCCAATAGTGATAGAATAGAAGTGATGCAAATCCTTTCAAATAGACTTATAAGAGTGTTACTTAAAGAAGAACTGAGCTTTTTGTATATGAAAAACTTGAGTAATTTTAAATTTTCTTTGATAGTGAATCTGATGTTTCGTGAGTTAGCAAGTGAGTGGGTCTCTTATGCACAAGAGTTTTTAGGCTGTGCAAGAGAAGATGCTTTAGAGATGATTCAAGATAAAAAGAAGGTTCTTTTCCTCTTATCATTATCTAGAGAGTATTTTAGACAATACAAAATTTACTTTGTTCAAGAGATAGCTGACACCTTTATAGAACTTATAGAGAACATGCCTAGTCAAACTAAGAGTAGTGCTATAGTTGATGAAGTATTAGAGAGTGGTTTTGTTAAAAGTAAAAATATATCTGTTGTTCATAGCTACTCTCAGCTATGGGGACGTGTCAAAAATGCTCAAAATTTAAAGAAAAAAGAACTCACAAAATTACAAATAAAAATTGATGAAACAAAAGATGCGAAAAAATTAAAAAAGTATGAATATGATGAAGAAGTTTTGAGCTTAAAATCATTAGCTTATTTTGATGAAGCGATACTGCGTTTACGCAACACTATGGTTATGTATATGATGGGGATTAAAGAGGTTAAATAACCTCTCTAATCAAACTTAGTTAGTATTAAACGTTAAATCTAAAGTGCATTACATCGCCATCGGCAACGATATACTCTTTACCTTCTAGTCTCATCTTACCAGCATCTTTAGCCCCAGATTCACCACCATTTTCTATGTAGTCATTATATGAGATAACTTCTGCACGAATAAAACCTTTTTCAAAGTCATTGTGGATTGCAGCTGCAGCACGTGGTGCAGTAGAGTTTTGTTTGATAGTCCAAGCACGAACTTCTTGAACTCCAGCTGTAAAGTATGACATTAGACCAAGTTTATCAAAACCTTTATGAATGATTTGCTCAAGTCCAGACTCCTCCACACCCATATCAGTTAAAAACTCTTGAGCCTCTTCATCATCAAGACCTATAAGTTCCTCTTCAACTTTTGCACAGAGTTTAATAAGTTCACAGCTGTTTGCCTGGGCATGAGCTTTGAGTTTTGTAACATACTCGTTATCTTCAAGTAGTCCGTCCTCGTCAGTGTTAGCACCATACATAATCTCTTTGTCTGTTAAGAACCTTACCTCTTGGTTGAGTTGCTTATACTCATCAGAGTCCGCTTTTTCAAAGTTTCTAGCAAGATTCCCTTCGCCTAAAAACTCTAAAAGCTCTTGTGCCATCTCCAGTGCAGCTTTAGCTGACTTATCTGCTTTTGCTTGTTTTTTAAGTCTCTCTATTCTATTTGATAAAACTTCGATGTCAGCAAGGATTAATTCGCCTTCGATGATCTCAACATCACGAAGAGGATCAATACTTCCTTCATTATGTACAATGTTTTCATCATCAAAACATCTTACTATCTGAAGAATAACTTCTGTTTCACGAATGTTTGATAGGAACTTATTTCCAAGTCCCTCACCAGATGATGCGCCTTTGACTAGCCCCGCAATATCTACAAAGTCAAGCGTCGAGTGGAGTATTTTTTCAGGATTAACTATTTTTGCGAGTTCGTTTAAGCGTTTATCTGGAACTGGAACGACGGCTTTGTTTGGTTCTATGGTACAAAAAGGGTAGTTAGCCGCTTCTGCGTTTTGCGCCTTTGTGAGTGCGTTAAAAGTTGTTGATTTACCTACGTTTGGAAGTCCTACTAAGCCGATTGCTAATCCCATATGTTCTCCGATATTTAAGTGGTTCGTTTATATTTTGATGAAATTATACTAAAAAAACCTTTATTAAAAATCTTCCATCTTAAAGACTTCATAAGCTACTTCTTCATAAGGATGAGCTTCTTTTAATGTTCTAACAGCTTCTTGTATTAAACTATCAGGACATATTAGCTCAATTTTATACTCTTGAAGAGTCTCTAACTTATGAAGTTCCCCTATAGCTGGATTTGCATTGCCTACAGGTTTGAACTGTCCCACTCCTAGTGTTTCCCATGAGCAGGAGTCGTAGTTATCAAACATCCCTACACCAATATTGAAAAGTGCTTGTTTTGTTTTCTCTTTAGCATCTACAGGTACATAATAGTTTAACTTATACATAGTTAATCTCCTATATTTTATTTTTATTAATTACGAACCAATTTTTTTCAGTTTTATATTTCTTTTTTTCTCTAGTTGTTGTGTCCATAACTTGTTGAATTACTTTAGCATTTTGAAGCATTTTATTTAGAGGTTGAATTTGTGATAGGTTTATGTCTAGAGTTTCTGATGTCTGCTTGCTTGTTTTTTTATTTAGTGGTTCTATATCTATCCAGTTTTTATCTGCAAGTAAATTTAGGTTGAGAATGATAAACAGTGATGAGAGTATTTTCATAGAACTCTTTTAAGGTAATCGCCAAGAATTTTACCATGGTCAAATACAAGTTTATTAAGCTTTAAATCTTCAAGCTGAACAACCTTAGCTTCTTTTGCATCATCAGCCCCTACAGGAGTTCCATAGGCTTTACATATATAAACAACAGAGGCTGTATGAAACCTTTCATCACGAGCTGGATCAGAGTAAACACCAAAGAGCTCTTCTACCTTAACATCTAAAGATATCTCCTCTTTCATCTCTCTAACAACTGCATTTTCAGTACTTTCACCCACATCAACAAAACCACCTGGAAGTGCTAAACCTAGAGGAGTGTTTTTTCTCTGTATTAAAACTATTCCTATAAACTCTTCAGAGCTATTATAAATCTCAACTATACCATCTGTTGTAAGATATGGCGTTTGTGGCTTCCAGCTCATTTAAATGCTCCTATAGTTATTTTTTTGCTTTAAGTCTCTGTCTGTAAGCATTTGCATTGGCATACTTTCCACTTGTGTCATTTGTCCCAGAGTTCTCTTCTTTGATGATAGTGTTAGTTTTTGGCTGATACTGAGGAGGACGAGTTGTAGCCTTTTGTCCATTCGTTGATATATTACTGATTAATCCATCTTTTAAGTTATTTAGAAGTGTTAAAACAGTTTCCAAGTTCTTATCATCAACAGATATTTTTATCTCATTCATTTTTATCCCTTAAATTTTTTATCGTGAAACTTATACCACTTGCATCGTTTTTTGTTTTTGATGGCATATATGTTATATGTGAACTTCCTTCCACACTCTTGACAGAGAAAAGTAGCACGGTTTTTTGCCTTGTTATAGC
>JAYEJR010000142.1:0-1532 GCA_034660715.1 Campylobacterota bacterium
ATTTGTTTTTTTAGCAATATCTTTAAGATGCTTTACAACATCTTCTTCAAATAAAAAGTTTTTTCTTATTGTCATAATCAACTCCTATGTATTTAACTATACATATTATACCATACATACAGTTTTAGTATGCCCCCTCTCTAAACAAAACAACTTTTACAGTCTTAAAAAGTATGACTATATCTAGCCATAACGACCAGTTTCTTACATACCACTTGTCTGTTGAAACACGAAAATCATAGTCCGTATCGCTTCTTCCACTAACTTGCCATAAACCTGTGATACCAGGTTTCACCATGAAGTAGTATTCTGCATCTTCCTTGTAGTACTGATCTATCTCTTTTTGTATAACAGGACGGGGACCTACAAAGTTCATTTCACCTTTCAGTACATTAAAGATTTGTGGTAACTCATCTAAGGATGTTTTTCTCATAATTGAACCTATTTTAGTTACGCGTGGGTCTTCTTTTAACTTAAAGTTCTTTTCCCATTCTTCTCTTATCTCCTCATCTTCAAGAAGCTTTTCGAGTCTCTCTTTTGCATCGACAAACATACTTCGAAACTTAAGTGTTGGAACTATTTTCCCATCTTTACCTATTCTGTTATGAGCAAAAAAGACTGGACCCGGAGATTCTTTTTTTATTAAGAAGGAGAGTATTCCTATGACAGGCAGTAAAATAGGTAATAGAGCAATAGCCAATCCATAGTTAAATACCTGTTGAAACATAACACGCAACTTACTTCTAAGACGATTTTTAAAAACGACTAAATTAGTTCTTGTATTTGACAGTTCATATATATCTGAATGAATCATGTTGTACTCATTTACTAAAGGGATAAATATAACCTCATGACGTAGTCTCATTTCTCTGTCGATTATTTTTTTAAGCTCATCTTCCTCTAAATCTTGAGAGTTGATAAATATAGTCTTTGCTTCTTTATCTTCTGCACTAACATAACCAAGATAGATATTTTTAAATATCTCATTTTCAACAAACTCATCTTCACCATAAACTTTAGCTTCTCTTCGCCAAAGACCAAACCTAAATAGACTCTTTTTCAGTATATTCTTAAACAGAGGAATAAAAAAAGCCATGAGCACAAATGCCAATACTATAACTATGTTTGAAAACTGCTCCACATTTTTAGTAATAGCCAGATAACTCATAACAAGTAAAAATGACAATCCTAAAGACTTGATAACAAGACGACTCTCATGCCAAAAGTCGTATCGTTTTGTATAAATGCCTTCGTAAAATAGTACTGCAACTATGATGAGATAGATAAGAAGTTTGTCTATATATTCTACATACCTACTATGCTCTTCAAATAAATATGATTCCACTAAATAAGCTATAGATATACTGATAAATATGGCTAATACATCAAACACTACTAATATAACACGCGATAAAATTTTTCTCATTTTTTACTCTCTTTAAATATTTTTTTACTATTCTGCATCCAAAACTATCCACTCTCCAGATTTTGTACTACCTACTCTTGTAAGTTTACCCTCTTTTTTAAGCTTT
>JAYEJR010000143.1:0-1525 GCA_034660715.1 Campylobacterota bacterium
GCCCACTGAGTATCTGTATCGATGTTCATTTTTATAACACCATAACCGATAGCTTCGCTTATTTCACTAGGCTCACTCCCTGAACCACCGTGGAAAACAAAGTTAACTGGCTTCGCTTCAGTTCCATGCTTTTCATTTATGAATTTTTGAGAGTTATCTAAGATTTTAGGAGTGAGTGAAACATTACCTGGTTTGTAAACGCCATGAACATTTCCAAATGAAGCCGCTATAGTAAAGTGAGGTGATACTTCACTAAGAACTTCATAAGCTAAACATACATCTTCTGGTTGTGTATAGAGAAGTGAATTGTCCATATCTGTGTTATCAACACCATCTTCTTCTCCACCTGTACAACCAAGCTCTATCTCTATACTCATACCGATTTTACTCATACGTTCTAAGTATGCTTTACAAGTAGAAATATTTTCATCAAGTGTCTCTTCTGAGAGGTCAAGCATGTGAGAAGAGAAAAGTGGTTTACCATGAGTTTTGAAGTACTCTTCCCCAGCATCTAAAAGTGCATCAATCCATGGAAGAAGTTTTTTAGCAGCATGATCCGTGTGAAGAATTACGGGTACGCCATAAGCTTCCGCCATCATATGAGTATGTATAGCACCTGAAACTGCACCAGCAATAGCAGACTTCTCATTTTCATTTGAGAGTCCTTTACCAGCATAATATGAAGCACCCCCATTACTAAACTGAATGATTACAGGAGAGTTAACTTTAGCAGCAGCTTCTAATACACCGTTAATTGAGTCTGTACTTACAACATTAACAGCAGGAATCGCAAAGCCTACCTCTTTTGCATGTGTATAAACTTTTTGAACATCTTCGCCAAAAAGAACTCCTGGTTTTACAATATCTAAAATACCTTTACTCATAAGACCTACCTCTATTTAAATTATTTTGAAATTATAGTAAAAAGTTCATTTAAAAGAACTTTATGCTAAAATGAACTAAAGGGCACCTCTAAAAACCCCAGCATCACTCAGAGGAACAAAGAGAGATGAAGTCGTGAAGAACTTTCTTTGTACCCCAAGGGCATTTCCTATGGGCAACCATAGCCTTAGCTATGGTGATAAGAAATTCTTTGCGAATTCGCTCTCTTTATCCCTCCCTTTGGGCATAAGAGAAGAGCCTATACTCATCGTTACTCTTTCTTGACTTAGCTTAGGCTAGGTCTTCAAAAGAGTGCCTTGATTATAAACTCTTCTCTTATGCTGAGTGACACTAGGGTTTTTAGAGGTGCCCTAAATTACATACTAGACAGAGTCCATGGCACAACAAAAGACAAAAGAACTCATAACAGATATAGTTCTTATCGACATCATCAACTTTTCTCAACTCACATCAAAGCAGCAGTTAGAGATAGTCAACTTCTTAACAAAAAGTTTCAAAAAGATGATAGAGAAGATGCTTATTAACTCTAACATGCCTCTCTCAAAATTTATCATAGGATTTGTTTCTACTGGAGATGGTTTTTATTGTATCTTAAACCCAAGATTAAAAGGTTTCGGAGCTA
>JAYEJR010000144.1:0-7728 GCA_034660715.1 Campylobacterota bacterium
AAAGAATATACAACCAAATAGTAATAATTAACAAACCTGAATATTTATACATTATCCAAAATTCATCTACTGAATCGCTAAAGAAACTCAAAAAAAAGATACCTATATATATCCAACTGAAAAATGGGAACATTAAAAGCATATAGAACCCACTTCTATTAATCATATTGACAGGCTCATCTTTATATTGGAACTTTAACATTGATATTTCTTTTTCTTCTAAACTATCTGTACCGTCTCTGAAAGCCTTTATCTCATTAGAACGATTAATAGCTTGACTACTCGTTTCATATGTTTCTTCAATGCCACCTTCAAATTCAACACTACCATCAACACCAAGCTTTAAAATCTTTACAGTAACTATATTATCTTGGGTTTCTACATTTTTAATAAAGGACCGAGGATAGTAGTCTTCTGAATAACTTTTTGAAAGAATTTCTGTAAATTTCATTTTTTTCATTTATGTTCCCTATTAATCAAATTTAATATAGCCAGCTACTTGTAATTTAACTTTCATCCTATTTGCTATCTTTGTGTCATTTGAATATTTATACATAAATAGGTAAAAAGATATTTTACTTCGTTCTCCATATGGAAAATAATCATTATCAAAACGAAAAGAATTTTTTGCCCATAGTTCTATCGTCTTAGCCCTCTCATAATTACGGGAAGCAATTTCAAAGTATAATCCTACTGTTGCTGTAACTGAGCCACCTCTTTGTTCAAAAGTTTCATGTACAATTATGCCCTTTAAAATATTTTTCAGTTCATCTAGGGTGTAATTTGATAATATGTTATATCTTTTGCTCTCTCTGTTTACCTTCCAGCGTTCTGTGGATTTAAGAAGTTGGTACCTAATATCTCCTATTGAGATTATAGTCTTACTCAACTCACTTGTATTAATAACTAATTTATCTAAGCTAAGTATTTCATCGCTATTACTATTTGAATAGGACGAGCCTAACTTTATAATATCTTCAACTTTGTTCTTTATCTCTATTTCTAAATTATTCATTTTCTCCTCCAAGCTAATATTTCATATAATCAGAATATATAAACATTGGGAATTGCTAAAAAATCATTATACAACTTTTTTTCTTTTATCATAGACAGTTATATATAATATCAGACTGGAATATTCCCTTTAAATTAGACAGTTTTATACAAGAAACAACCTCTTATTTTTGGAGCATAAACTACCCAAAAGAGTTTTCTTTGTTCAACAAAGTGTTCAAAAAGTAAAATTTCTAAATTCTCACAAGCCCTAGAGAGTTTTGGAACAAAAAATATAACCAATCCTATCACATGGTACATCTAAATCAAAAGCCTTTTATTTTTAAAATCTTCTATTTTTCTATGATGGCGTTAAGTCTTATAGCAGGAGATAAAATGAGTATTTACGACATAGAAGTTAAAGATATAGATGGAAAGTTACTCACGCTAAGCAAGTATGAAAACCGAGTCATGCTTATAGTAAACGTCGCTAGCAAATGTGGCTATACAGGTCAGTACGAGGGACTACAAAAACTTCATGCAAAGTATGCGGACAGAGATCTCAGTGTCTTAGGTTTTCCCTGCAATCAGTTTCTCTCACAAGAGCCAGGAACACAAGAAGAGATTAAATCTCTCTTATAGAGGTTTAATCCTTCTCATAATTCGTTTCACCTCTACAAATGAGAGAACGAACATTCCCGTGTAGCCAAGGGCTAAACCAAAAACTACAGAGACCGAGTTCTCTGAGTAGAGTCTAGTTAAGTAAAACGCCACTACAAAAAGGGCTATTCCACTTACCCGAACAAACAGAGCCTTACCAAACCCTCCCGAAGCTTTAATCAAAGAGAGCTGAAAAGCATTTAGCATGATAAAGACAAAGAAAAAGCTTAGATGAGTTAAGTAGAGATATGCACCCTGATACTCAGGTTTAAACGCGAGTGAAACAAACTCTTTTGAGTAAAAAACCATTAGCAGTGCAAAAGAGCCACTTGTTAAAAATGCAAACTTATAAAACCATCTCTGCAGGTCTATTATCTCTTTATATGATTTTTGAGCATGGAGCTTAGAGAGTTCAGGCAGTAAAAATCGAAATACTGGAAACACAAAAAGAGTGATCATGTACATCAACACAGGCTTAGTAACAACCTGGAAGTCTCCCAACTCCTCTATGCTATAGTAGTGCATCAAAAAGAAGACAGCTGTATATATCATAACGATTCCAGAACCAAACTCGACGGTAGAGAGCACTGCGTTTTTAAGGAATGTTTTTGTATCTCCATCGAGTTCAACTTGAGCTAAACGCGGTTCACTCATTTCACAGCGTTTTTTAAACCATATAAAGATAGACAGACCCATATAACTCATGATAGTCATAATAAACAGAGACTTCAGACCATTTGTATGTGCTATATAGTAAGCTATAAGAAACCAAATGGCACCAAGAATAGGCTCTGCAAACGTACTCTGTTTCATAATGGAGTAGAGTCTATACATCGCCAACTGGTTAGTAAGGTAGGCATAAGAGCTCATGGTGAGTATGGTAAAAACAAGGTACCAGTAGTGTATCTCTATACCTACTCTATGTTTAAGATAGGGAAGTATGAATCCCCACGATACAAGCACTAAAACAACAAGAAAATAACGAAAAATATTGATAATATTTTCATCTTTTTTACTTTTAGCATAGGCAACAACCATAGATGAGCGAAACCCAATAAGAATAAGAAGCGAAAATGAAAAGATATCTATGGCCGTATAGTAAAGAGTCAAAACATCTTTTTCTATGATTCTCGCTAAAAATATCTTAAATGAGAACCCCGCCACAACGGTAAATATCGAAATCAATATCGCATGGTAAAAATGTTTTTTAATCTCTTGCAAGCCTATCTCCTACTATTTTTAATTGTCTGTATTATTGCATAGTTATGTGACTTTTTGTATACAAAAAGAGTCATAATAAAACCTTTTAAAGCTTAATTAAATTCTTTTAGTATGCTAAATTTGATAATTGTAGTATACAATTGAGAGAGTAGAAAAAATAGTAAACTCACTTGATAATATATTTTCCAAAATCAACGGTATGATTGTATAAAACAAGATATAAGAGATATTTTCAGAATATTTAGACATAATTACATATTAAATAAAAAGAGAGATAATGCATACATATCAAATCGCAGAGCCGATACTAGATGGTTATAAAAATGAAAAACTGAGTGGTGAGCGAATCGACTTTTTGATAGCTCAAGCTAATGAACAACTTGAAGAATTAGCTCAAAATGAAGAGGTGTATAGTGGATATTTAAGTAAAATAAACCCACCTAAAGAGATAGATAATATCGTTCTTTGGATGCTAATAATGTCAAATGAGCGAATTGTTGATGATTATATATATAAATACAAAAAAAACTTTAGAGAAATAATTCCAGTAAGTGACTTAGCTGACTTACTACTCTATGCTGTTCATCTCAAAAAAGTTAAAAAAATTACACTCGATGGGTTTGACTTCTTCTTAGAAGCCCAAGGTGAAGGGATAGAAGAGATGGATCAGTATGGCTTTACAAATGCCTTACTCTATGTTCAAAAATCAAAAGAAGTAGAGATGGAGTTTTAATGCTCGTGATCATCTTCCATATGAAGAATCTTTTGCACACCTTCATCTGAAAGCTGTTCTAGTTCTAAGATCTCTCCAGATACTCTGAGTGCTATTCCAGCTAGCTCATGGTTAGCGTTTAGAATAGCGTGAGTATCTTCTATACTTTCAACAATCCATACTATACTCTCATCCTCACCATCTAAGTCCATTCCTACTTCAATCTCCAAAGGAAGATCTTCAAGAGACTCTGTAACTACTAAAGACTCATTGTACTCACCGAATGCATCTATAGGTTGTAGAAGTAAATTAAAGGTATCGCCTATCACTTTTGACTCTAACTCATCTTCAAGTTTTTTAAAAATTTGTCCATGACCTTGAAGGTACATAAGTTTTTCACTCTCATCTAGGAAGTCGCCATTTTCAGATTCAAGTTTTAGGTTCATTGTTACTAGAGTGTTGTTTGTTATTTTTGTCATATTGGCTTCTTTAAGGTTAAATATTTACGATTGTAACAAAGAAGAGCTTTAATATCAATGACTAATTTTATCTTTTTCAACGACCTCTCTACAGTTAATACAGAACTTAGCATGTGGTTTTACTTTGAGTCTTTGAAAACCAATAGGATCATCACACATATCACATGTACCATACTGTTTTGTCACTACTTTACTTAATGCAAAGTTTATTTCATGAAGTTCCTCTTGTTGTTTGAGGGCTATTGCACTTTCAAGCAGAGAGCTATTATTAACAGATGCATGATCACCTTCGTCATTTAGCTCACAAGAGTTAAGTTGTTTTAACTCTTCATGTGCTCCATCTATATTTTTTAAGATTTGAATCTTTCTATCTTCTAAAATTTCTTTAAAGTAATTGAGTTCACTCGTTTGCACTTTATATCCTTAGTTTGTCCACTTAAAACTACTATCTTGTACCTCTGATGCTTCTCTGTTAACTTGTAGAGGGTTATGTGTGTGAGTATGAGTATGAGTGTGGGTATGTTTACTCTCTTTATGAACCATGTCTAAAAAATAAAACTGGTTTATCAAGCTATCTAAGTTTTCATGAATCTCTTCACCGATAAATACTAAGATAGATTTACCATCATAATCAGGTACCTCTTGATAAGAAACATTTCCAAATGAGTAGTTCACTATAAGTGGCGTTGGAACATCTGTTACTTTTACCATTCCTTTTACTCTGTAAATATTTTTAGGAAGAGCATTTAAGAGTTCATCAATGTTGTTAAATACAATATCATTATGAAGATGTGCAACACCTTTGTCTATTTTGTCATGTTCATGGTCATGATCTTGGTAGTCACTTGCCATTCCCACTATATCATCGATTTGGTAAGCTCCTTCAAATACCTCTTTACCTAGTACACCTTGCTGGGCAGTATGAATAAAGTAGTTATTGAAGACTTTTTTTCCAGTAAACGAGTTTTTTAAATCATGTTTTTCTTTATAACTGATAATGTCTTTTTTAGCAATGGCTAGTTCTTCATCAGTTACTAAGTCGGTTTTGTTTAGTACTATGATGTTTGAGCCACCTATTTGAAACTTTGCAGTTGGATTGTCCATATATGAAGCATAGTTTTTAGAATCAGTTACACAAACAACACCATCAACAACAAGTCCAAGGTTTTGTAGTGACATGAAAACAGGAAAAGGTTCTGTCGCACCAGAAGTCTCTACAAAAAGAATATCAGGTTTGTATTTGTTTATGATTTCAATCACACCACTTTCAAACTCCTCTGCCATCTGACAACAGATACAGCCCTCAGATATTTCTATCACATCGCTATGAACATTCTTTAAAATATTCATATCAACACCAATCTCACCAAATTCGTTTACAATAAGAGCAACCTTTTTGTCGTGAAAGTGATCCTTTATTGTATTTGTCAGCATACTACTCTTACCAACACCTAAAAACCCTGTAATAATAAATGAATGAATCGTATTTTTTCCTTTTTTATGCAATCAAATTGCATTGTAATTATCTATACAAAGAGTATATCTTCGTAATAATTTGAAAGAACTATATCATAAATGCAATTAACTTGCATTTAGAATTTATAATTGCTATACTTTTGCATAATCTTAAAAGTTATTTTTGAAGGAAAAAGAAGATGGGAATTATTAAAAGAGTAATAGGCATAGTATCTCAAAATAGCCAAGTGAGACATACCAATATCAAAAATATTTTTACAAAGTACGGTCTCTATCAAGCTAAGATGTATATGAACAATGAACAGGAGTATTTAGCCATTATGAGTTTAAACTTTTTTCTGATTGATAACCCTATACTATACATACACTCTGATTCACATCAGTGTAATCCTTTAGATGAAGCATGTGGTTGTATCAATGAAGTAGATGTTGCATTAAGAACTATATCTAAAGAGGGTGGTTTGTTTATATATACTAGTAAGAACGGAAGTGACATTGATAACTTTTTACATGAGATAAAGACACAGCCTATGGAGTCAGAAAATAAAACAATGCTAGGCACAAACTATAAATCAGCATTAAAGGGTTATAGGGGAGAGTATATCGCTTTGGATTTTATACTTAAAGATTTGAAGTTTTCTACTCTACAGCTAGTGTCTGATAATGCTAATGTAAGATTTATAATAGAACAACGTGGTATTCATATCAGTAGACAGACTTCTAATATCGCTTACACATATGGTGATAGCACTGTTGATAGTGAGCAGAAGGTTATAGATGAAGCTAAAGCTATAACCTTCAAATATAGTAACGATTAAGTAAAGTATTTTTAGTAAGGGTTGGTTATAATAATTTTATGAATGAAAATCAAGTAAAAGATGAGTTAAAGCAAAAAGGGATTAAAAATACCAAGGCTAAAAGTGCATTGCTTCATATACTTAAAAGTAACAAAGCACCTATGGATGTGAACACGCTACATAAAGAGTGCCAAAAGAGTACATCGGTAAATCTAGTAACAGTATATAGAACACTGCAGCAGTTTCATGAAAAGAAACTTGTACAAGAGTTCTTGGATAAAGATAGTGTCACTCAGTATGAATACATCAACCAAAACTCTCGTGCACACCCTCACTTTCAGTGTGAAAAATGCAATAAAGTAGTCTGCTTAGGAGCACTTAGTTTTGATGATGCTCTCTACTTCTCAAACATGGCAAAAAAGAATCAGGTAAATATGATCAACATTACTCTTAATGGCGTTTGCGAAGAGTGTCAAGAATAATCATGGAAGAACACAACAAAGCAAGTGCATGGTTTAATGACCTCTACGAAACACATAAAGATAACCATGAGAACATTCCATGGGCTAGACAAGCTGTAAACCCACTGCTAGAGAGTTACCTAGAAGATGAGACACAAACTCATAAAGGAAAAGCTCTTGTTATCGGTTGTGGACTTGGTGATGATGCTCATGCTCTAGAAGTGGCTGGATATGACGTTCTAGCTATAGATGTCTCTGAAGTGGCGTTAGAGTTAGCACAGAAACGCTCAGTTGGCTCAAGTATAAAGTATGAAAAACAAGACATCTTTGATATGCCTGATGAATACAAAGCACATTTTGATTTTGTATTTGAAGCACTGACTATTCAATCACTTCCGATAGAGTTTCGAG
This sequence comes from Campylobacterota bacterium, assembly GCA_034660715.1. GTDB lineage: Bacteria > Campylobacterota > Campylobacteria > Campylobacterales > Sulfurimonadaceae > Sulfurimonas. Next base: position 7,211 of record JAYEJR010000144.1, read on the forward strand.
AGAAGATGATAAACGCCATAAGTGAGACACTCGCTCCAAAAGCTAAGCTTTTAGTAGTCGCTCATAAAAGAAAAAGAGAGGTAAGTGGACCACCTTGGCCACTCACACAAGAAGAGATAGACCTCTTTAAAGTTGCAGAGGGTCTTAAAGAGTTAAGTATGGAGATGCATAGTGAAAACTCTATGGTATCTCCTGAGAAGTTTAGAGCTCTTTATGAGAAGTAAGCTCTAAGTTTTTTAGAACTCTTTGGCCATACCACCATAAAAAGATGGCTGAAGAGAAGATGATGGCGTTTAGTCCTATCCAGAGATAGAGAATACTTGAACCGATAAACGCCAACAGACTAAAGAGCACAATGGGTGCAATCACTTGACGATAGATGCTAACAGGCATGATGACCATAGGTTTACCTACCCCTTGAAGCATCGCTATATAGATAAATATCACTACAAAACCGTAAGACGCTAAACCACTAATTCTAAGATAAAGAGCAGTCTGTTTTATAACTAAAGGGTCTG
>JAYEJR010000145.1:0-7717 GCA_034660715.1 Campylobacterota bacterium
TAGGTATCTCACTGCCCCGTCTTACAACCGTTGTTATTGTGGGTGCAGAGAGGCTAGGTCTCTCAACTCTACATCAGTTAAGGGGTAGGGTTAGTAGAACAGGTCTAAAGGGCTACTGCTATCTCTATACTAACCAAGATAAATCATCGCGTTTAGATTCGTTTGTAGAGACTACCAGTGGATTTGATATTGCTAACTTAGACTTAAAGTATAGAAAAAGTGGGGATTTACTCAAGGGAACTGCTCAGAGTGGAAATCAGTTCAAGTGGTTTGATTTTGGAGAGGATGAAGAGATAGTGAAAATGGTTAGAGAGGATTTAGCTGTTAGTTCCGATGCAGAGCATCGGAACTAGAGAGAAACGCGGTTTCTAGTAGAGGCCAAACTTCTCTTGTTACTATGCTCTGCATAGTAACATTTTATTAGTTCTAGTAGAGACCAAACTTCGCATCGTTTCTTTTGTATAGAACGCGAGTTTTACCATCATGATCTAAGAAGATTTCAAACATTTTTTCACTCTCTTTAAGGTCGTTGAGAACGTCTTCAACTTCACGTGGTTTGTATAGGTCAAGCTCTACGGGAACTATCTCGTCTTCCATAGCCTCTGCGCTCTCTTTTACGTCTGCCACTTCAGATTTTGCTTCGTTTAGACCAACTTTATGGTGAGAAGTGTCACGGTCGTGCATACGACGCATCGCTTTTTGAGCACGTGAAATAGCTAAGTCGATAGCTGCATATAGGTCATCATCATTTTGTTTGATAACTATGGAGTTTTTATGCGCAAGATTTATAACAAACTCAACTACTGAGTGCTCTTTGCCTTTTTTAGTTTGAGCGGATGCCACAATATTTACTGAAATGATATCCATGTGAAATTTGCTCAGTGTTTCTATTGATGTTGTCATATGAGCTTTGATAGCGTCTGTGAGTTCTAACTGTCTACCAGTGAGTGAAATATTCATAATATAATCCTTTTAATTCGTAAGTATAAGGATTATAGCGTTAAAAGGTTTATAGAAAATAAAAGAGCTATAGTTTTTGAATGGTTCTTCTAAAGTAGCGGATAGGCTCAGTAGAAATCGACTCATCATCAACGCTAACGGTCACATCTAAAAGAATAGAACCGTTCTGTTCAGGCGTAGTAACTGTGGCGTATTGAGTACCGCATACTCCGGCTGTATAAATATACTGAACGGATATATTAACGTCGTAAAAATCATCTTGCGTAAAGCTCTCTCCTGAGTATGCGCATGGAACACTTTGAGCTACCCGCAGTAGCGCATACTCTGTAGCGCTTTTAGAGAGTAATACTGACTGTTCGTAAAGGTAAAGTTGCGTAGTTCGCTGACTGGCTTGTGAAGTCAAAGCAATGGAAAGGGACATGATAGTACCAATAATCACAATGACGGATATAGCCATAACCATAGCCATACCTTTCCGAGAAGAGTTGTGGGAATGACTTAAAATATTGTTTTTTCTTTGCATAAAGAGTACTCCTCAACTAAATCGCTTTTAACGCAGACTTGAATCTTTATAATAGAATCTATAGCCATAAACTGGAACGTACTAATGTCTTCCATGATAGTGGCAGATTTACCATCTGAATAACTCTCTCCAAGCCATGGTTGATAGTCGTACCAAAATGTTAAAGTACCTTTACTTTTACCAGTCCCATCATCAGTATAAACAATTGCGTTAGCCGTCCAAGCAAGTTTGTAGTATTCGTATAGATCAACTCCAGTAAAGTCAGTACCAGTACTAGATACAAATTCATTGACGTTTCCACTAATGTTTACGGGATGCATAGTCCCTTGTTGTGCATTTACAAGGGTTAAGTTTCCATCCCATCCATAACCACTTACTACGTCACTATTGGCACCGATAAAATAGAGGGCGGTATCTTCAATACCACTATCTCCGTAAGAGAGTACATTAACTAGTGTGTCAATATTCCCAGTATTACTCCCTGGAGAAACGAGAGTAGTGGCGGAGCTTGCATCCAAGTCAATTATTGCACTCCAGCTTGGAGTAGCGTCTCCACGAAAACTATCAACGTCCGAAGCAACCCACTCTAGTACTGTATAGCTGCTATCTAAGGCACTTCCTATCGCTACAGGAGGTGTACCCACTCCTACTCTAGCAATGGTTGAATCTTTTATTCTGTATTGCAGTCTTGAGCCTATAAACTCTACAGCGTTAGCGCTATTTTGCTGAAGAGTATTGTTTACACTACTAAAAATAAAACTTTTGTAAGCTTGTGCAAGAAACTCAACGCCAAATTTTCCAATTATTCCCATTATAACAATAACAAAGATTAGCTCTATCATTGTAAAGGCAGTACGATTTTTCATTAGTAAGCCCTTTTATGGTAATCAATTTCACCAATATTTGTAACATATGTTGTTAGTGAAACTAATGTAACATCATCTTCATCTTTAATGGTAATCGTGACACTTTTCATATTTTGATTTGCACTACCAGCAAAAACTGCACCTCTATTTACTTCAACTTCAGAAAAATACTTTTTTTTATAACCAGTTGCATCTGTTGTATTATCGATGAATATATTCCGCGTTCCATGAGCCATTTCGTCAAGATCTATTAAAGTTGTGCTATTTGCGTCTGCAGGGGTAGTAGTGTTACTATCCAAACATCGTCTGTGTAGTTTTTCATTGATATGACCTGGCATAAGTCTCGTATCTGTCGCGCAGTTTCCACTGTGGTCTATAACTCTAGCATAAAAGTTAGTACCTGGCTCTATAGAGTTTTCATCCCAAGAAGCAGTAACAGCTTCGTTAAGTTCTGTTGCTGCTGCAAAGATGGCCTCTTGAACGAGATTAGCATCCACTCCTTTACTTATAGCTTGATTCATCATAGGTAAAGAGACCACTGATATAGCAATAATAACAATAGCGAAGATGAGCTCAATGAGCGTGAAGGCTGACTTTCTTACCACATGCTCCTCCTATTTGTTCTTTCCGAAGCGTTTCTATTAGTGGTAGTGTTGGTCTCATGTTTTCCAGCCCAACCACTGTTTCCGTCCGTAAACTCCACTTCAAATTCATTTGTTGTATCGTTAGCGTCATAGGGATTAAATATTAACCATGACGAAGCGTTGTTTTCCATAGTCGTTTTATACGGAAAACCTTTCGACTCATCATAAGTTAATACAGTACTGGCGATATTAGTTCCTGTAGGATTAGCGGACGTAACAAGGGAGGCGTTTTTTTGAGTAACGTTGCCAACTTCTCCAGAATCAGTGGTATGTAATCTATTTACAAACCATCTTGGATCATCAGTCGTGTTTGAGTCAACTCCATTAGGCAGTAAGGTCTCGTCACATGGAATTGAGTTGATAGTACCAGCACAATGTGCTTCATAGTAGATAAATGCCGTACCTATAGGACCAGAAAACCTATGTCTTGGCGCATGCGTTCTTCCATAAACAAATGTTGCATTACCTGTATCGATACCGCTTTCATTTCCACTGATGGTAGCAGAAGAATCATGACCAGTAACAGGTGTTTGTGTATAGATTGCTTCTACCGTTAGGTTTACATCAGCTGCATTTACTTGAAATGGGTTTAGAGTTCTATTTACATCTCTTTTAAAGTTGAATTTAAGTACGTTTAAAAGGTTTGCATCATTGGTCGTAATGGTTCTTTCACCATCAACCCAGCTCCCCATCAGTCCCGTTAAAATTGAAGTTGTGTTAGCGTCTCCCATGAGTGAATGAGTAACATTTGATTCGGCAGATATATTATGTTCATAAAAAGCTGCATCTGAATCAAAATTTTGAGTAGTCCCATTAAGTTCATTTTGAGCAATAAGGATGACCTGAATGCCAGCAGACATAGGGTATGTAGAAAAGTTTCCATCCACTAGATTGGCTATATACGTATAGTTCCCAGCTGTCGAATTAAAATTAGTAACGTTAATGTCTTTAAATCCAAAATGGTGAGGAATATATGTAACGTTACCATCACCACAAATGTAAGCGCCATCGGCAGAACAATCTTCTAAAGTTGGATCATCTGTATTGTTTATATCTACAGCGGCCCATTTTTTATCTTTAACGATTAAATTAACTTTTCCCACGTCATCAAATCTGACACCGGCAACGTCGCCACCAACCGTAATACCGTCTGTCATCGTAAATGGAGTAGTTGTACTCCATTGGGCCGTTCCGTTTAAAGCCGTTCCCGATCCATCCGAAGCTTGAATAATTGAATCAGACACCTCCATATCAGCCTGAAGTTGATTATAATTATTTGAGTTGACGTCTATGTGGCCAAGAGAATCATTGTCATAAGCGTGAATGGTAAGATTATATTCACTGCCCGAACGTAATAAGTCAGGCATGTGCGAATCTGTTGAACTTAGTTCAAATCTATCTGGACGAATCGCAAAGTTATCTTGTGAGCATACGTAAGGCATAGCGCTAATACTACATTCAAAACAGCCATAGTCAGTATCATAAGGTGCTTCACCTACACCGCCATTACTCGCATAGCATGGTTGACCATTATCTGTATAGCAGTTCTCGTAGGCATATTGTCCAAAGACTGCTATATAATTTGAAATAGCAGTATTTTGGTTGTCATTTGTATCATTTGCTTGTGCGATCAAACATGATGGAACGCCCTCTACCACTCCACCTGTCGAGCTCTTTTGAGCGCAGGTAATACCAGAAGCATCAATCATTGAGGCAAAATCGACTGTTTTGTACATAAAACGAACATCTTTCTTAGCCATTGGAGTAATGTTGTCAGGAGCATATGCAATTACCGTAGGGTTTGTAGTTTGATTAGTTTCACCTGCATCAATAATCGCTACAACGGGAGTATTACCGCCTAAAGTAGTAAAAAGATTGATTGGAGTGGCGGTCTCGCAAGTTTCACCATTTGAGAAATCTGCAAGTTTTAGCAACACAGTCAAAGAGGGGGATTGATTGGCGTTTGCAACCGTATTGTTATAGGGTTGGGGAAGGTTTGTTGAATCTGCTCCGGTACCAAGATAAACGGCGTTTAGAACGTAACCATCTCTATTTGAGACTTTTGTTGTAATGGCTGACGTATATGTTGAGCCACTTACTGTATAAGTATCGTACACGTCTATATTAGCTAGATATACACTTATATTAACATCGGAAGTTCCTCCACACGAAGAGAGCTTTTGGGCATAGTTTAAACCATCTTTTGTATATGTTCCGTAGAGTATGATGTCTTCTATCGCGGCACTGCTATAATAGGTGTTTGAATCGGAAATCGTTATATTTGTATCTTGTGTCATGTCGCTAAGATTATAGTCATATCCACCTGTATATTCAGTGTAGCCATCAACGGATTGCATAGATGGGCCACTACACGTACCAACAGATGCATCACATCCATCACTACCATCTGCCCCAGCATTATAAAGCTTTTTTATGATTATGCTATTAAGAGTATCAGAGAAGCTATTATTTAAGATTTTTACAGAAGAGTCACATCCATTATTGTTACCATTAGCAAAAGCAAAGTCATCAATATATGTACACTTATTATTTCCTTCATCATCTCTGATTGAGTCTGCATAACAGAGTTCAAAATCAGAAAAAATAGAACCTGTAGCATTATCATCAGATATACCAGCATTATATGGGTTGTCAAGAATTAAAAAGAATTTACCGCTAGAGTTTGCCAATATGCTCACATTTATATCTAGAGTTGTTTCACCTTCGGGGAGAGTGATGGTTGCATCTACAGCTTCGTAATCTACGCCTGCTTCTGCCGTGTCGTCTACTGTGTAGTAATGCACTGTTGATGCCGTGTTAGCAGCAACAGGATCAATATGCAAAGTAAATGACATAGTTTCAGTCACGCTAGGTGACTCAATGCTTGCATCATCTATGCTTAGAGTTGGTATATTAATAGCAGTTCCACAAGGGTATATCTCTACATCATACTCTATGCCATTTTTTGTATAAGTAGCATAAACATCAGGGTCGCTGCCACCTGGTGGGAACTCAAACATTGAACTTTGCTCAAGGTTATGCTCTGTGTCAGTTGCCGTTACAATGTCCCCTAAATCATATAGCGTACCTTGTGATAACAGGGAGACAGGACCAAATTCTGCACCAGACTCGTTGCTACATGAACCACCATCCACATTACAGCTGCTTAAAAAATTCATAAAACTAGACGTATCAACAAATATTTTTGTATCGGTTAAATTTGAATTATTGATATTCTCAATAGGCACTGTGGAGCTACAGTTCATCATAAACATAGCGCATCCACTCTGCACCTCGTTGTAACACATATCAGCTCCACCTGTAGCCTCTGCGCCTATAGTAATAGTTGAAGTGTTATTGACTATAGTTCCAACACCTACAGTACCGTTCCCGCTAAAGCTATCTAAGGTAAGAGTACATGTATCTCCTTCGCTTAGGCTAGATACATCTACGGAGATATTTCCAGTAGCGTTATCTTGGGGAATGGTTAAGGTTCCATTTGTTCCACATGTACTACTATAATATACATCTATTGAACCATCAGTTGCTAGAGCAGTTAAACTTACCTTTAAGCTAGCATAACTACTACCTTCTGCTAAGGTGAGAGCTGTAGGCACTATATTTGCATCGGGAACTAAATCAATATATTGAATATTTAATGTATAATCGACAGCAGAATTTTTATTTTCAGCATAAACATTGAGATTAAAATCGCTAGAAGCTCCGATTGTTTTGATTATTGAGGTTGATCCACCAGAATCCCCAGGGCAACCATTATCATCATATGAAACAAATAAATCTCCATCAGATATTAATGTAATAAGTATTGATCCAGCATTGGCTGCGTTTATGTAGTACGTATCACTATCTTTTGGAGATATGAAATTAGCAGAAGAATTAGCTGTATCACTATTGGAGTAACTATCAGAAATGGAAACATCTCCAGAAATCTCACTACTACTACCCCATCCACCACATTCATTACTTGCAAATATTGGGGTAAAAATGGCAGAAACTAAAAATATAATAATAAAAGTAAAAGTTTTCATAATAGACTCCTTAAGTATGGCTAGAAAAATTGCACCAAACATTTGGGCTCAATAATATTTTTAATATACTAAGCTATATTATACATACAAGTAAGCTTTAGTGATGCTTAAAGTAAATGGATTTGATTAGATTGTGTTTTGCCACAACTTTTTCTTACAAAATATTAGGTAATGTAAGGAATTATGCCAAGAAGAGAACGAGTTACATAAGATGAACTATTTTATCAAAATAAATAAATTTTATTTTTTAATAAAAGATGAAATCTTCTCTGCAACTCCATAAGTTTTACTGTCCGAGATGATTATTTGAGCGGCTCTGTTCGTGTCTGTGTTGAAAACGATAGGGGCTATGTAGTTTTACTACCGAGTCCTCTATTGGCGTTTGGATGAGGACTATGTTCAGTATAAGTAGGTTTGCGTTTTCATCTATGCTGAGGTGTTCTTTTGTCTGGTCTGGAATTTCAAAGTCGTACTCTCTTAAGACAAAAGGGTTTATCATTGTGAAGGAGATATGCTCATCTGTTGAAGATTGCATTTTCATGAAAATATCGTCTATCTTATGAAGCTCAACTGCTTTAATATCTTCAAATCCTAAAAGTGGGTGTACTATGTCAAATGTCATATTTATGCCTTTGTATCTTATGTAGAGATTATCAAAGCATCATTTGTGCCTAC
>JAYEJR010000146.1:0-27598 GCA_034660715.1 Campylobacterota bacterium
GTATAGATGTAAAGACTCTTTATGAGCTTGCTCGTCAGTTTGTAGCTACTGATGCAGTACTCTCAGCTTGGACTATGGGAGTGAACCAGTCATTTATGGGAACAGATACAGTAAGTGCTATCATAAATCTTCACTTACTTACTGGTCACATAGGAAGAGAAGGAGCTGGTCCTTTTAGTATCACAGGTCAGTGTAACGCCATGGGAACTCGTGAAACAGGTTTTACCTCTTCTCTTCCAGGTTATAGAAACTTCGGAGATGAAAAAGCTCTTAAAGAGTATGCTTCTCTTGTAAGTGTTCCTGAGCAGATAGTCCCTACTGAGCGTGGCTATAAGTATGCAGAAATCATAGATGCCATAGATAGAGGTGAGATAAAAGCCCTTTGGATAACAGCGACAAACCCACTGGTGAGTTTTGTAAATCAAGACAAGCTTCGTAAAACACTCGCTAAACTAGATCTACTTGTAGTACAAGATGCCTTTTTAGGAGATACTGCACAAATAGCAGATGTAGTTTTCGCAGCAGCTACTTGGGGTGAGAAAGAGGGAGTCTATACAAACTCTGAACGCCGATGTAACAAAGCAAATAAAGCAGTAGAACCTATGGGTGATTCTAAAAGTGACTTCGACATAGTAGTTGAGTTTTCAAAGTACTTTGATGGTGTGAACGAGATGTTGTTTGATGGTTGGAATGAACCTCGTGATGCCTTTGAGGAGTGGAGAAAAGTATCTAGCGGCCAGCTTTGTGACTACTCAGGTATAAGTTACGAGCTTCTTGAAAAGGAAGGTGGTATTCAGTGGCCATGTAACGAAGCAAATCCTCTAGGGACAAAAAGACTCTACTCTCCTGATATGGCGTTTAGAACACCAGACGCAAAAGCAAAGCTTCTCTGTTTAGACTGGTTTCCTATGGCAGAACCGGCAAGTCCATCTTTCCCGGTTATACTAAACACTGGAAGAACAGTTGAGCAGTGGCATACTCGTACTAAAACGCGAAGTATAGATATACTCAATGACTTAGCACCTGAAGCTTGGGTAGATCTGTCTCCAAAAGATGCAGAGAAACTCAAAGTCAAAAGTGGCGACAGAATGAGCCTTTCATCAGCTCGAGGTCGTGTTGATGATGTGATAGTACGAGTTACAGGAAGTGTAAGAGAAGGAACTGTATTTGTACCTTTTCACTTTAACACAGAGCTTGTAAATACTCTGACAAATGAAAGCTTCTGTCCAAAGTCAGGTGAGCCGAACTTCAAGCAGACTGCTATACAACTTCACTCGGATGAGGTTCCAGATGGACTTAGTTTAGAAGAGACGGTTATAGCTGGTGAGATAGAACATGTTAAAACGACATACGAAGGTATAAAAACAAGTGTGGCGTTTAAAGAAAAGGTAAAAGTTACGTTATAATTTATTTAATTAAAATTAAGTAGAGGTGACTTATGGCGTTTTTTGATGGTATACAGAGACAACTTCGTTCGGTAATAGAGTGGGAAAACCCACAAGAAAATGAACTCTTCTCACGCTGGTCTCAAAATGGCGATGAGATTAAAAATGCTTCTAAGCTAATAGTTGGTCCAGGGCAGGGTTGTGTCTTTGTTTATGAGGGAAAAGTCTCCGCAGTCATAGAAGAAGAGGGTATTGTTAGTCTTCTTACAGATAACATCCCTTTTTGGACTACTATCACAAAAATCATGCAATCATTTGAGAGTGAACATAAGGTAGGGATATACTTCTACAAAAAGAGTCGTATAGTTGATCAAAAATGGGGCACACTCTCTTCTATCAAGTATGACGATCCTAAGTACAACTTTCCCGTTGCTCTTCGTGCTTATGGGAACTACAGTATACAGATTTCAGATGCAAAACTCTTCTTCAGAGAAATAGTAGCTGGGGCTTCATCGTTTGATGTACGTGAACTTCGCAGTATTATGGTTGATCGTTTAGTTCATCCTCTGACTGATTATCTTGCAGAACAAAAACTCTCATATTCAGAAGTTGACGCAAAAAGAAACGAGATTTCTGCTGGACTTACTGAAGTACTTCAGGAGAGTTTTACAAAGCTTGGCTTTAAACTTATTGATTTTCGCATAGAAGGTACTGACTTTGATGAAGATACGGTAGAACGCATAAACAAGATAGCAGATGTAAGTGCGGATGTTCATGCCGCTTCAACTGCTGGCGTTTCTTACAGAGAACTGCAACAGCTAAACGCCCTTGGCGACGCTGCTAAAAATGAAGCTGGTGCCGCTGGAATGTTTATGGGTATGGGAGCGGGAACTACCCTTGCAAACAATATGAACGAACCTTTCACTCAGCCTACTAACAACTCTAAAGACCTAGGGTTGAGACTGAGAAAACTAAAATCCTTTCATGAAGAGGGACTCATAAGCGATGAAGAGTACTCGTTGAAAAAAAGCACAATTTTACAAGAGCTGTAGTAAATGGCAAAGTGTACTCACTGTTCTGCTCCACTTCCTAAAAGTGGCATTGTTTGTGAATATTGCGGTGTTAGAAATGACATAGATTTAGGGAAGAAGAAGTTTGTAAATCTTCGTCCACATCTTAATCGAGAGTGTCCGATATGCAGTATAAAACTACAGACTATAAATGTCGGAGAGAAGTTAGACTTTTTTATAGAACGCTGTGAGAGTTGTTATGGAATCTTTTTCGATCCCAACGAACTAGAAGAGATGTTAGAGTTTTCTGTAAAAGGATCTAAAAATGTTGACCTAATAAAACTGGCACACATCTCTGAAAATCCTCGTTATGTAGATATACTTACCTATAGAAAATGCCCTGTATGTAAAAAGACCATGCATAGAAAAAACTTTATGAAACGCAGTGGAGTTATAACTGATGTCTGTTTTGAACATGGCGTTTGGTTAGACTCTGGGGAACTTCGTCACATCATGGAGTGGATAAAAGTTGGTGGGATGACAAAACTAGAAGAATCTACACCCCTAAAAAGTAGAAAAATCTCATCAACAAAAATACCTAAAAATGCAGAATATAGTGGAACTAAAGAGACAGAAATGTTTGAGACACTCTTTGATGCTCTTTTTACTTTAAGGTGGTAGTTCTTGAGGACATCACTATTGATAAATGAGCTTTCATGATATTTATCCATGTAGGTTATCATAGACAAAACCTTCCTACAAACTTGATAAGTACTGTAACGATGAGGGCTTAAAAACTATCTTTTATATCTTTTCTTTCTAGTTCAAGTTTTAAAAAGGTTGTTTTTGAGTCTATTTATGTAAGATTGAGATTAACGAGTCGAGAATTTTCATATCTAAATGTTTAGACATATGACTTTTCATCATGTGCAAAGCATCATATGAACTGATGGCGTTTTTATAAGAACGCTGTGTGGTAAGAGCATCAAACACATCACATACAGCTATAATTCTTGGAAAAAGAGTGATATCGATATCATGCAGTTTATCTGGATAACCTTGTCCATCAAGCCTCTCATGATGGTGTCGGATTCCATCTAGAATATTTTTGTTTTTTATTCCTATTTTTAAGGCTGTTTGATGGCCGAAGACAGGGTGCATTAACATGTCTTTATACTCCTCTTTTGTTAAGAGGTCATGTTTGTTGACTATGTTGTGTCGAATCTGACTTTTGCCTAAGTCATGTAGTAGGGCAGCTCTTCCTAGGTCTTTTAATGTTCCTTCATCTAAGCCTAACTTTACCCCAAGACATAGAGCATATATACTAACATTTAATGAGTGTGTAGATGTATAGTAATCATAGTTAATGATTTTGATATAAGATGCAATAGTATCCTCAGAGTGTAAGACACTTATAATGATTGGGTTTACAATTTCTTTAGCTGTCTGAACATTTTCTATAGCTGTTGGGTTTTTAAAGATGCTAGTTGTCATCTTTGTGGTAGTCTCATAGACGATTTGTGTTTTATCATCTACAGAGAGTGAACTATCTTCTACAATATCTAGTAGATGGTTCTTTGTAAATGAGTCGTATCTTTTTTGATCTTTCTTTTGTATATAGACTTTTTGTGTCTGATGAAGAGTTTCAAAAAGTTGCTCATTTAAAGAGCTTTTCCTTGCTAAGAGTAATTTTATATCAGTAGAGTTGTTATAGCAGTAAAGATTGAAATTAATTGTGTCATGCAGATGAAAAACTCTTTTATCTATCAAAACATATAATTCTTTATGAGTTGAATTGCTTGTTTGCATAGATGAATGAATCGAATGTTGGATGACTTTTTTATACTTCATGACTATATTATAACAAAAGTTCACCCACAATATTAATATACTTTTATTGCTCTCATATGTATAAAATATAGGCATAAATCAATCGCTAAATGCTTATATAATAGATATTATACACATATATTAAAATATGGAAGAGATTATCATGCAAGCATTAGAAGAAGCCTTTAACGCAAGAAACAAAAAAATAAACAAGATTGAAAAAGTAAAAGACTCTAAAACACCTCAGGAGGCATATGATAAACTTGAAGAGTATGCAGCAAATGGATTTGACTCAGTTCCTGAGGAAGATAAGACATACTTTTTAAAATGTTTCGGTATCTACTATCGCCCCGCAACACCTGAGAAGTTTATGCTCAAGCTTCGCATACCGGGTGGGTTTATGAACGCCGAGCAGGCAAAAGTTATAGGTGAATGTGCTACAGAGTTTGGTCAAGACTACATAGACCTTACTACACGCCAGCAGTGTGAACTTCGCTACCTTACTATAGAATCCCTTCCTATTATCATCAAAAGACTCGAGGATGTAGGTATTTCAGCATTTCAAACTGGCGTTGATAATATCCGTGGGATTGTAGCGGACCCGTTTGACGACTTGGCATTTGATAATGTACTCCCTTCTCATGATACTCTTATGAAAATTCAAGAGAAGTTTTTAGGTTCTGCAGAATGGATATCAACACTACCTAGAAAGTTCAATACATCTATCACAGGGAATCTCTCAAATAGATGTAATGTTTATGGAAATGATTGCTGTTTTGTTTTGGCACAAAAAGATGGTGTTTTTGGTTATAACATGTACCTTGGTGGTAAAGTTGGTAAAGTTGCTAAAAGTGCAGATATCTTTCTTAAAAATGAAGAGGAAGTTTTAGCTGCATTTAGCTCTATAACTGATCTTTTTAAACGCTACGGTTTTCGTGACAATCGTAATAAAAACAGACTCCATTTTCTTATAGAAGCAGTAGGAATGAAAGAGATGGCTAATGCTGTGAGAGAAAATGCAGGGATAGACTTTGCCACAGCAGGTGAGACTATGACAAGAATGGACTATGTTGAGCCAGATCATGGAAAAGTACAACTTCGTGATGGAACTACAGGAGTGCATGTTGTTGTTCCTTCTGGTGTATTTAGTGGAACTGCAATGAAAAGTGCAGCTGTTTTAGCACAGACTTATGGAGACTCACAACTGCGTTTTGATATTGAGCAGAGTTTTTATATCATGGGTGTTAAAGCTGTCGATTTACTTTTAAAAGAAGAGTATTTTAAAGAGTATAAAAATGTAAATACTCCATACTTTAATCATCTAATAGCATGTGCAGGAACGGAGCACTGTCCTTTTGGAGTTATAGAGAATAAAAATGATGCTATTACAATGTCTCAATACCTTAGTGATAAAGTCGCTCTAGAGTCAGGTCGTGTGCGTATGTACTGGTCTGCTTGTGTGAAAGGTTGTGGAATTCATGGACTTGGTGATGTTGGTTTTGAAGGGTGTAAAGCAAAGATAGATGGTATAAATGGAAGTGGTGTACATATATTTTTAGGTGGTAAACTTACAGGGGAGTCTCAAGAGGGTCATACTGTAGTTAAGTCTGCTCCTTTAGAGTATGCTAAGTACTATGTAGAATCACTTATGCTTGAGTATAAGAGACTGAGAAAAGATGCTGAAGTATTTGAGCTATTTCATGACAGAGTTTTGAAGAACTATACATCAGCAAAAATAGGTTTTATGATGATGTTACAAGCTTATTTTAGAGATAAAAACATAGAAGTAGATCTTGGTTTTGAGACAAAAGTATTAACAGGAAAAAATGAAGAGTTTGAAGTATTTGAACTTGGTCGTAAACTTTACTATCAACTAACAAAACAAGAAGCTTATACATCGTATGAGCGTTTTACAAATGTCATCAAGAGTGAAAAACTAGATGATATACGAAAGTTAGCACCTGGAGTTGATGAAAATATTGCTCTAATGTTAGAGTCTATTTTAAATTCAGAGGAAAATAAACGTGCTGTTGTATTCTCGGAGATTATGCCCTTTATCATGCTTTATAACAAGTAGAAAATTCCTATAAAGCGTACTTAAAGAGACTTCTTTGTATAATTCACAAATTTTTACAAATAAGGGTGTATGCATGACTAATAAACGAGTTTTAGTAAAGTTTTCAGGTGAAGCTCTTGCCGGCGAAGCAGGTCATGGAATTGACACGCAAATATTAAAATATATCGCTAGAGAGATTAAGTCTCTTGTAGATGCAGGTATCGAAGTTGGTATCGTTATCGGTGGTGGAAATATCATTCGTGGTGTGACAGCTGCACAAGATGGCATCATCAAACGTACTTCTGGTGATTACATGGGAATGCTTGCAACTGTTATAAACGGTGTTGCTATGCAAGAAGCTTGTGAACATGCTGGACTTGAAGTTCGTATGCAAACTGCTATCAAAATGGAACAGATTGCTGAACCATATATCAACCGTAAAGCTACACGTCACTTAGAAAAAGGGCGTGTTGTTATATTTGCTGCGGGAACAGGAAATCCTTTCTTCACAACAGATACAGCTGCTACACTAAGAGCAGTGGAAATTAATGCAGAAGTAATTATCAAAGCTACCAAAGTAGATGGCGTTTACGATAAAGACCCTGCAAAATACGATGATGCAGTAAAACTAGACTCCCTTAGTTATGATCAAGCACTTCAAGACCATATCAAAGTTATGGATGACACATCAATTGCTCTAGCAAAAGACAACTCTCTCCCAATCATCGTTTGTGACATGTCTATCAAAGGGAACTTACTAGACATCCTAAATGGTAATATGGCTAACTGTTCTATAGTAAAATAAGACAAAATAAAAGGAAATTTATAAATGAAAACAGAAGAATTAACAGCAAAAATTTTAAATGAAAACCCAAACATGGATCGTTACCAGTTAGCACTAGCTGTTGCTGCAAGATGTGATGAGTTAGAAAATGGTGCACAGAGTAAACTAAGTGTAAATACAAATAGCATTAAAGCATCTGATTTAGCTTTAATGGAAATCGCAGAGGGTCTTGTTGTCGTAAAAGGCTTCCAAAACATTCAAAAGTAGACCTTTTGGGATTAAGTAATATTGAGATAGAAAAAGTTAAACATTTCCATGATGTTGACTCCGCGATCTCGTATCTTTTTTCCCATATAAAAAAGAGTGATATTCTTCAAAAAGCACTCTCTTTCTCCCTTGAAGCTCACAAACTCCAGTTTAGAAAAAGTGGAGAACCATACATTATTCACCCTATACTTGTCGCTTCTATTGTTGCATCTATAACTGATGATGAGTCTATGGCTATCGCTGCACTTCTACACGATGTTGTTGAGGACACAGATACAACGATAGAAGATATTCAAGGTATGTTTGGTAAAGATGTCGCACACTTAGTTGCAGGTCTCACTAAAATAGATGTCATAAGAGATCATGAGCTTGTTCCATCAAGCTCGAACGAAAGACTTGTAGCTTCTGCTCTTACATTTAGAAAAATGCTATTAGCGAGTATAGAAGATGTTCGAGTATTAGTTGTAAAACTTTGTGACAGACTTCACAACATGCTTACTTTAGATGCATTAGCTGAACACAAACAGTTACGTATAGCTGAGGAAACATTAGTTGTTTATGCTCCAATTGCTCACCGTTTAGGTATCTCTTTTTTAAAAAATATACTAGAAGATTTAAGCTTTTCGTATCTTTTCAAAGAAGAGAAACACCATATAGATAACTATCTTGATACAAACTACCATGCTATAGAGTTAAAACTTAATGAGTTTAAAACAGCTATTACAAAGTTACTTTTACAAAATGGTTTTTGTGAAGATGATTTTGAAGTCCTCTCGCGTGTAAAACACCGCTACTCCATATACTTAAAGATGCAGAGAAAAGGTGTTAGTATAGATGAAGTACTTGACCTATTAGCGGTCAGAATCTTAGCTAAAGATCCTGTGAAATGTTACAATATACTAGGTCTTATTCACTTACACTTCCGTCCTCTTGCTTCGCGTTTCAAGGATTATATTGCTGTTGCAAAAGATAATGGTTATCAGACTATCCATACGAGTGTTTTTCACAACACTGCAATCTTTGAAGTTCAGATTAGAACTTACGACATGCATAAAACTGCTGAACTCGGTGTTGCAGCACACTGGAAGTACAAAAGTGGTGCTAGTAATATCAAACTAGATTGGTTAGATAATCTTCAGTATCAAGAAGAGAGTGTTGAAGATTTTTATGAACTTATAAAAAATGATTTATACTCTGAAGATATAAGTGTCTTTTCACCAACGGGCGAAGCATTTACACTACCTCGTGGAGCCGTTGTTCTAGACTTTGCATATGCTGTACATAGTGAAGTAGGAAATAAAGCTGTCTCAGGACTTGTAAATAAAGTTAAATCATCACTACTTACAGAGTTAAGTAATGGAGATATAGTAAAAATCAATACAGATGAAGAACTAATCACGAGATGTTCTTGGATAGACGCTGTAAAAACAAGTAGAGCACAAACAAATATGCGACTTAACTGTAACTCGAGACTTCGTGAAATCAACATTAAGTATGCGATAAATACTGTTGCAACAGTGATGGGTCTAAAAAGCAGTCGAATTAACGAATGGTTTACTACTCATAACTGTGAAAATATTGCTTCAATAGCTACAGATATAGAGCATCTAAAAAATGCACTACATAGATATATCGCAGATATTAGTAAAAATAATCGCTTTGCTGCATTTGTTTCTCGTCATAGATTTAAACTAAAAGCTACAAAAATAGCAGGACTAGAGATATACTCAGCTAGTTCTGTAAATGATGTCGTTTTTGACTACTGTTGTCATCCAAAGTCAGGCGATGAAGTGATGGGCTTTTTAGAAAAAAGTAAAGTCAATGTGCATCATAAAATGTGTGCAGTAGCGCATAAAAAACTCGAAGAGAACAAGTTGATGGTCTTTGTAAAGTGGGCACATCAAAAACGCTACAAGTATAAGCTAATAGCTTCAATGCACAATGAAAAAGGTGCATTAGCTGATTTTTTAACATACTTAGTAAAATTAAACATTGATATAAACTCTATAGAACTTGGAAAAGATGTAGAAGATTATACAAAGTTTTGTGAGTTGGGTTTTGAAGCTAAAGAAGCCGATATTAACGCACTACGTG
Source organism: Campylobacterota bacterium (assembly GCA_034660715.1). Classification (GTDB taxonomy): domain Bacteria; phylum Campylobacterota; class Campylobacteria; order Campylobacterales; family Sulfurimonadaceae; genus Sulfurimonas. Next base: position 9,427 of record JAYEJR010000146.1, read on the forward strand.
TTAGAATAGAAAAGAAAATAAAAGTGATACATTTAGTCAGAACAGACGATGCATATAAAAACTAGAGATAACGGAGAAAAGTGTAAATGATAGAAGAAGCTACTGCTGAAATAAACAGAGGTTGTGCCGAAATAATAGATGAAGAAAGAATTCAAAAGTTGCTTAAAGCATATTTTGAGGAAGGAAAAACTTATACAGTAAAAGCTGGTTTTGATCCTACTGCACCTGATTTACACTTAGGTCACACTGTGCTACTTCAAAAATTGGCAACATTTCAAAAGTATGGTGCAAGAGTTCAATTTCTTATAGGTAGTTTCACTGCTATGATTGGTGATCCTACTGGAAAAAGTGCTACAAGAAAAGTACTTACAAAAGAAGACATCGTAAAAAATATCGAATCATACACAACCCAAGCATTTAAAATCCTTGATAAAGAGAAAACTGACATAGTCTACAACAATGAATGGCTTGACTCGTTAGGGGCAGCTGGAATGTTACAGTTAGCTTCTAATCTTACAGTTGCTCGTATGTTAGAGCGTGATGACTTCTCTAAACGTTATGCATCACAAACACCTATCGCTGTAAGTGAATTTATGTATCCACTTCTTCAAGGTTATGATAGTGTTCACTTAAAGTCTGATGTTGAGATAGGTGGAACTGACCAGAAGTTTAACCTTTTGATGGGAAGACAACTCCAGAAGTCTTATGAGATTAAAAAACAGCAAGCAGTTTTAATGATGCCTATTTTAGAGGGTCTTGATGGTGTGCAAAAAATGTCAAAATCTCTTGGTAATTACATCGGTGTTACAGATGAACCAAATGATATGTTTGGAAAAGTGTTAAGTATCTCTGATGATTTAATGTGGCGTTTCTATGAACTTTTAAGTAGTAAAACTTTAGAAGAGATAGCAAAGATAAAAGCAGGAGTTGCTGATAGTTCTTTACACCCTAAAAAAGTAAAAGAAGAGCTTGCACTTGAGATTACAGAGCGTTTTCATTCGAAAGAAGCTGCTATAAACGCTAAAGAAGAATTTGATAAAGTTCACGCAAAAAGCCAGATTCCAACGGACATAGCTGAGTTTACTTGTGATGGTGACGTTTGGATTGCAAAAGCACTGCTAGATTGTAACATTGAGCCATCAACTTCACAAGCAAGACGAGATATTAAGCAAGGTGGCGTTAAAATAAATCAAGAAAAAGTGACTGATGATAAGTTACAACTAACAACTGGTGAGTACCTGCTTCAAGTTGGTAAAAGAAAATTCGCAAAACTAAAGGTAAACTAAATGAGCTTTAACTCTTTACAAATTGGAAAACACACTATTGAGAAACCTATTGTTCAAGGTGGTATGGGTGTTGGTATTAGCTGGGATCAACTAGCTGGAAATGTTTCAAAAGAGGGTGGACTAGGTGTAATTAGTTCTGTAGGAACTGGGTACTACTTAGATAAAAAGTTTGCAGGGAAACTTGTAGCTAATCGTCCACTAAGTGAAGATAACTTTTACTCTAGAGATGGTTTTGAAGCTATTATAAAAAGTGCAAGAGGTATCTGTGGTGATAAACCTTTAGCTGCAAATATTTTATATGCTATCAATGGTTATGGCGATGTTGTTAGAAATGCATGTGAACTAGGTGTAGATATCATTATCACAGGTGCTGGTCTTCCGACAAATATGCCAGAGTTTACTGAAGGTTACCCAGATGTAGCACTTGTACCTATTGTTTCATCTCCTAAAGCTTTGAAGATTATCTGTAAACGTTGGCAAAAACGTTATAACCGTCTTCCAGATGCGGTTATCGTTGAGGGGCCAAAATCAGGTGGACACCAAGGTTTTACTTATGAGCAGTGTAAACTAGAAGAGAATCAACTTGAAAACATTGTAGCTCCAGTTGTTGAAGAAGCAAAAAACTGGGGTGATATGCCAGTTATCGCTGCTGGTGGTGTTTGGGATAAAACAGATATAGAACAGATGATGTCTCTTGGTGCTCGTGGTGTTCAGATGGGTACACGTTTCATCGGTACGCATGAGTGCGATGCACACGAAAACTTAAAACAAGTTCTTATTGACGCTGAGAAAGATGACATAAAACTTATGGGTTCACCTGTTGGATATCCAGCACAAGGTGTTGTAACAAACCTTACTCATTTAGTAGAAAAACGCGAAGGTCCAGCGATTAAATGTATTTCTAACTGTGTTGCACCATGTAACCGTGGAGTAGAAGCTAAAGAGGTTGGTTTTTGTATCGCTGATAGATTGAGTGATGCTTATGAGGGTAATCTTGAAACTGGACTATTTTTCTCTGGAACAAATGGTTATAGACTTAAAGGTCTTATCTCAGTTAAAGAGCTTATAACTAAACTTACAGAGGGCGAATAGAACATAGATGTTTCGTGCTCTCGTTTTACTGTTTGTATTTGTACTTTCTCTGAGTGCCTTAAGTGACAAAGAGTTACTTAAGCGTGCAAATGGTTTCGTAAAATCTACTAGCAAAAGCAATCAGTTTCGTGCTTATAATGACTATAAAAATCTCTACTTGAGATCTTTAATGGGCGAGAAGAGTAAACTTAAAGTAAGTGCTCTTCAAGGTATAGTAAGTAGTGGAAATAAACTACATATTGATGTCTCTCAATATGAAGATGAGCTAGAAAAGTCTAAGCCAAAAACAAAATATAAAGCTCCCAAATCTAAAAATATAAAATCCAAAAACAGAACAAACTTAAAAGTAAAATCTTCTCATAGACTTAAATCTATAAGATGGAAGAATGATAGACTTGTAATGGCATTTGATAAGAAGTTAAGAAGTAATCAAATAAATTACTTTACACTCTATGACTCTAAAACTAAAAAATATAAATATGTTTTTGATATCCATGCATCTATGCTTACTCGTTCTCAAAATCTTAGAAAAGATGGCATTGAAAAGATTAAACTTGCACAGTTTAACTCGAACACTTTAAGACTTGTAATACAAAATAATAAGAAATTAACTATTCGCTTTAAAAAAGAGAGTAGGGAATTAATCATTAATATTATTGGCACTAAAAAGTCAAATAAGCCTACTTATACTGCTCCAACTCCAAAACGCTTAGATAGAAACAAGGTAATAGTTATAGATCCTGGTCATGGGGGTAAAGATCCTGGAGCTGTTGGGTATAAAAAGTATAGAGAAAAAGTAGTAGTACTTCAAATATCTCAAGAGCTTAAAAAAATACTTCGTAATCGTGGTTATAAAGTCTATATGACAAGGGATTCAGATAAGTTCGTAAGACTGAGAAATAGAACTCAATATGCAAATAGAAAGAATGCTGACCTTTTTATAAGTATACATGCAAATGCTGTGGGTAAAAAGCATGCTAAAAAAGTACACGGCATAGAGTGCTACTTTCTTGATAAGTCGCGTTCATCTCGTGCTAAAAGAGTTGCAGCAAGTGAAAATAAAGCAGATATGTCAGATATGGGCTATTATGGGAAAGAGAGCTTTTTAAACACACTAAATTCTCATAATATAGTTGCAGCAAATAAACTAGCTATAGATCTCCAACGTGCGACTCTAGCATCACTGAAAAAGAGTTATAAAAATGTAAAAGATGCTGGTGTTCGTCAAGGACCATTTTGGGTTCTTGTAGGGGCTCAAATGCCAGCTGTACTTGTTGAAGTTGGATTTATTACTCACCCCAAAGAAGCAAGAAATTTAGTAAATCGTAACTACCAAAAGAAGATGGCAGTTGGACTTGCTAATGGTGTAGAGAGATACTTTTTAAATAATTAAAAGAGCTGGCGTTTAAGCCATCTCTTCTTGTTTCCACTCTAGTTCACCATGTACAGACTCTTTATCACTGATTAGGTACTCTATCTGCTGTTTTACTTTTGTGTAAACATACTGCTCTTTAAATCCTGGTATACGACCACCAGCAGCATTAGGATGTCCACCACCATTTGCCCACTCTTTAGAGATTTGAGCAACACTTACTTTGTTGTCAGCTCTAAGACTCATAGCACCTTTAAAGCTGATATCAACTATAAAGTCATACTCAGGATAGGCTACTAGAAAGCCATTACCAACTATAGAAGTATTTCCTACAGCATAACTGAGATAGCCTTTGTATCCTTTGTAGTATATAGTGTTAGATTTGCGTTGTGAACCAAGTAGAGCTACTACATACTCAGTTGCAAGATTATCAAGTGTATTGTTCTTATCTTTTCTGAAAAACTCTTTTTTGATTAGGTGAATCTTTTCATCTAAAACTATAGGTGCATCTTCTTCATTGATATACTTTACAGATTCCTCAAGAAGTTGAAGCTTGTAAGCATTGTCTTGGTCTGCAAACATAACGCGGTTAAGTTCTCTAGTTTCATTTACAAGACGCATACATACTTTTCCATACTCGAAGTTATCATGTTCTGACTTGATCCATAAATCAACGGCGTTTACAATACTTACATATTTTTCCATCCACTCAGGCTCATTAAATTCAAAGTGCTCTTTTGTGTAATCATAAACAATCTTTGTTGCACAACGCTCTGTATCAAGATAGTACCACTCATGCTTTTTAGCACTCTGTGCACCACTTCCATGGTGATCAAGTAGTGTAAGTTTTACATCGAGTTTAGAATCATTCATCTTTCTGACTTCATTACTTAACCAGTTTGATTCATCAGCAGTAAGATTTAAATCACTGATAAGAATTAGAGAACTTTTCTTTTGTGCTCTAATATTATCAAGAATTATGTTGAGTTTTGACTTTACTTCTGCACCATAGTTCGCATTATAGTTATACTTTTCGTAAGGAGTATACTTCATAACAAGTTGACAGCTATAGCCATCTAAGTCTATATGTGATAAGTGGTGGATTGTTCTATTGTTCATTAATTTCCTTTAATTTATTCTACAGATACAGCGATTGAGCCAAGTACTTCAAATGTAGCAGTCGAATCTATCTCAGCATGAGAAAGAGTAACTACATCGAGTGAGAATCGCTCAAATATTTCAGCAACTCCACGACGAAGTTGTGGGTCGACTATGATGACTACGGGTGAAACACCTTTTTGTAAAAGTTCAGCTGCTTTTGCACTGGTAGCTTGGATAAGACCATTGATCTCTCCCACATTGAGCATTAGGTTTCTCACACCATCTTGTTCAGCAGATTTTTGTAAAAGCATCTGTTCAGTGTTTGTATCAAAAGTAAGGAGTCGGATCACTCCATCTTCACTTGAGTACATCTGTGTGATGATACGAGAGAGTTTCGCACGTACCTGCTCAGTAATAAGTTCAACATTTTTCGTAAACTCAGCTATATCAGCGATAGTCTCTAAGATAGTTAGCATATCTTTAAGAGGAATTTTCTCATGAAGTAGTGCTTTGAGTACTCTTTGAATAAGACCAATAGAAGCAACTTTTAACACATCATCAACTATGACAGGGAATGTGTCTTTTATCTTATCTACAAGAGTTTGAACCTCTTGACGAGTAAGAAGGTCTTCAGCATTACGTTTGATAAGTTCACTCATGTGAGTTGAGATAACTGTTGCAGGATCAACAACGGTATAACCATTGATAATAGCATCTTCTTTATCATTTGGCGAAATCCATAAAGCATCGAGTCCAAACGCAGGTTCTTTTGTCTTATCTCCATTTATCTCACCTGTTGCCATACCACTATCCATAGCAAGGAACTTGTCAGGCATGATATCACCCTCACCAATGCTGATACCTTTTAGCAGGATTTGATACTGTTGTGGCTGTAGGTGTAAGTTGTCTCGTATACGAACCTGAGGCATTAAAAATCCAAAATCACTAGCAATTTTACGACGCATTGACCTTATACGTTCGAGTAAGTCTCCACCTTGATTTGAGTCAGCAAGTTTTATCAGCTGATATCCAAGTGTTAACTCAAGCATCTCAACTTTTAAGATATCTTCAAGAGCTGCTTCTTCTTCTTTAGCTATCTCTTCATGTGATTTTTTCGGTTTGATTTTTTCGTTTTCTTGCTCTACTTGTTCTAAAGATTTACTTCCAAGGATGTTGTCTACATCTAAAATACTAAGTTCACCTTTATCAAACTTATAAATAGCCCAACCTAAAGATGCGAAGAGAATACCTACGAGTCCCATTGAAGCAGTTGGAAGTCCTGGAACAAGAGCAAAAAGTATCATGATAAACCCAACTATCATCATAACCTTTGAATTACCGGCCATCTGGTTGATGGTACCCTCAGCAAAGTTGTCTCCATCGCTAGAACTACGTGTAATCATAATACCAGTAGCAGTAGAGATGATAAGAGCAGGAATCTGACCAACAAGTCCATCACCAATGGTAAGAAGTGTAAATGTTTCAGCACTAGCTCCAACACTCATGTCATGTTGAAAAACACCGATTAGAAATCCACCGATAATGTTAATAAGAGTAATGATAATACCAGCAACAGCATCACCTTTTACAAACTTAGAAGATCCATCCATCGCTCCATAAAAGTTTGCATCTTGAAGGATTTCTGCGCGTCTGCGTTTTGCTTCAGTATCATCTATAAGACCAGAGTTTAAGTCAGCATCTACTGCCATCTGTTTACCGGGCATAGAGTCTAGTACAAAACGAGCAGCAACCTCTGCAACCCTAGTAGAACCTTTAGTAATTACCATAAAGTTGATAAGTACTAAAATAGAAAATACGATAATACCGATAACAAAGTTACCACCAACAACAAAGTCTCCAAAACTGGTGATAATATCACTAACCTCTGCACCACCTTCATGCCCATGGCTTAAAATCATTCTTGTAGTTGCGATATTTAGAGAAAGTCGAAATAGGGTAAGAATAAGAATCAATGTAGGAAAGGTTGTTAAGTCTGTAGGTTTTGGTACATATAAAGAGATAAGAAGAATTAGGACTGCCATTGCCATAGAAACTGTTAGAAGGATATCTAAAAGAGCAGATGGAAGTGGAACGATAATAATAGCTAGAATAGCCATTACAAATAGAACAACACTTAGATCACGTTGACCAAGTAAGAAGTTAAGACTAGTACCTATCTGCTGTTTAAGTGTTAATTTTTTTGCCATTCTTTAGTGTTAGTCTTCTATGATGTCAGATAAAGTTAGTTCACCTAAAAAAGAGTCTATTTTGCCTTGTAGTTTATTTAGAAAAGGCCATATAGAACAGATACTTGCTTTATCTGATGGGCAGTTACTCTCTGATGGTGCACATTCAAAAACAGCGGGAGCTTTTCCCTCAACACTTGTCATTACATCAAGCATGGCGATGTCTTTTGGGTTTTTGTTAAGAGCAAAACCTCCATTGACACCTTTATATGACTTTAGGATTCCTGCTTTTGCAAGTGCTTGGAGTATCTTTGCTAAAAAGCTTTTAGATATAGAGAGCTCACGAGAGAGAGTTTCACTGTCCATAGGGTCTTTTGCTTTTGAGAGTACTATAAGGGAGAGTATCGCATACTCGCTAGCTTTTGTGATTAACATTTTGTCTATACTTTATATATTTAATTTTTAGAAATTTTATTATAGCTAAAAATATTAAGATAGAGCATAAAGGTTTTAAGATATGCTCTTATATAAATATAAAGAAAGTTTTGATATAATTTTGCTTCAACTTTATCTGCATTTTGCATTTAAGTTAGATTATTATACCTATCAGGAGGCTATTATGGCTTTAGATTCGGCTAAAAAACAAGAAATTGTTGCAAAATACGGACGTAATGAAAACGACACTGGTTCAAGTGAAGTTCAAATTGCATTATTAACTACAAGAATTGCAGAGTTAACAGAGCACTTAAAAGTGTTTAAAAAAGACCATGCATCTCGTTTAGGACTACTAAAGTTAGTTGGACAACGTCGTCGTTTAATGAAGTACTTTAAACGTTCTAATAAAGAAGCATACAATAAGCTTGTAGAAGATTTAGATATTCGCGATAATATCTAGTTTCAAACTCTTTAAACCTATAGCCTGATTAAAAGGTTATGGGTCTCTCTTCTCAATAAACTCCCCCAAAATAAATTAAATTTAGTATAATAATTATTTATACTTAGAAGCTTGAATGTTCCTATAATGTCACTCCGGCGCCCCTCCATCGTGCATATTTAACAAAAAAGAAATTTTTATCTGCATTTTTCATGAATTCAATTTTAATTTAGTTTATAAAGAGTAATATTACTGTAATTTTATTTTATTGGAGGTTTGTTGTGTCAAAAAATAGTAATGATATTAGCACAGAAGGTCTAACATTTTTGGAAGATGGAGAGGTTTTGTACAATGACCTTTATCTCCTTTCTGAAACTGATGAAAAGGGTACAGTTCAATATGCGAGTGATTCGTTTTTAAAAATAGCAAATATGAGAAATGAGGACCTTATAGGTCAACCACACAACATTGTAAGACATCAAGATATGCCAAGAGCTGCATTTAAATCTCTTTGGGATGACGTGCAAGCGAAAGGTTTTTGGACAGGATATGTTAAGAACCAAAGAAAGGGTGGTGGATTTTACTGGGTATACGCAACGGTTCTTCGCTCTATCGACAAAGCGGGAAATACAAAATATGTCTCTATTAGAGTGAAACCTTCACGTGAAGATATTCAAAAAGCTCAAGAGCTTTATGCAACACTAGACTAAGATAAAAGGATAATAAAATGGCATTAATGAAAAAAGGTAGTTCAGGTTCATCTGCTGCGGTAGTATCTTCTGGTGGCGTCGATAAACGCAAACAGAGAACATTAGCAAAACAGCAGCAGATAAGTGAAAGTATTGCTGGTGTATCCATGAGTATTTTAGAAAATGCACAAGAGAGTGTAAGTGCGATTGAACAACTAAAATCTTCTATGGAGCAGATAGCGACTGCAGCAGAGGAGAATAGTGGAGCGAGTGAGCAAGCTCTCTCAAATGTAAAAGGCATAAACAGTAACATCGGAAGAATGACGACAACCATTAGTGCAGTAACGAGTTCAACACTCTCTGCAGGTGAAAATATTATGTCCGCAGTTGGAAAAATCAATGTAAGTGTTGATCGTATGGGTAATGCAGTTACTGTTGCTGAAGAGTCTTCTAAGAAGAGTGAAGAGCTTAAAGAGTCCTCTCAAAACATTGGAAATGCTGTTGGGTTTATTGCAAAAATTGCAGACCAGACAAATCTTCTAGCACTCAATGCTGCTATTGAAGCATCACGTGCAAAAGAGCATGGTAAAGGTTTTGCGGTAGTTGCTGATGAGACACGTGCTTTAGCTGGAGAGAGTGAAAAAAATGCTGAGTTTATCTCTGAACTTGTTAATAAGATTCAAGGTAGTATAGATAACATTATTAAAAGTATTGGGTCTACAACTGACATCATCTCTGAGAATGGGGTCAAAGGTAATGCTCTGTCACTTAAAATGGAAGAGCTTACAAAAATAGCAGTTTACTCTGTGGAAGCGGCTAGAAGTATAGGTTCTTATACTACTCAGCTTGGAGATTTTATTGAAAGAATCAATGATGGATCAGGTGAGATAGCACAAGCTTCTAGTGAAATAGCTCTCTCCGTTGAAAAAACACTTAATTCAATCGAAGTACAATCAGATGCTCTTTCTCAAACAGAAGATGACATTAAAGAACTTTCAAATCTTGCAGAAGAGTTAAAATACTCAACAGATACAATGAAGTCTGCAGAAGATATAGCGATGAGTGCTGATACAATTAGTGCATCGATGGATGAGATTCAAAACTCTCTAGAAGATGTTACAGGTGCTCTCAATCAGATGGAAGAGGCTTCTCAAAATACAAATCAGAGTGCTCTCAACAACAAAGAGCTTGTAGAAGCAGGTTTAGTCACTGCCAAAGATATTGATAAACTTATAGAGATAGCGAGAAGAAACTTTGACCTTTTAAAAATCTCTTTTAATGAAGTGAAGTCTTCTGTAGTTGAGATTAAGACATCTTTTGGTAGCTCTATTGAAGAGGGTAACTCTGCAGCTGGTGAACTTAACGTAATAGTAAAAGAGACAAAAAGTGTTGATAAGACAGTTGGTAATATCTCTAACTCTATTGTGCAGTTAAATATGCTCGCTATCAGTGGTTCTATCGAAGCTGCTCGTGCAGGTGATTTTGGAAAAGGCTTTGCAGTTGTTTCTGCAGATATTAGAAACTTAGCAAAAGACTCTGAGAGTAATACAGAAAAGATTAATGACATTGTTGAATCAATGAACTCAGAAATTGATACAGTTAAAACTGACTGGAGTGATTTACTACACTCTCAAGCGACAGAGGAGAGTTCTATTAACTCTCTAGTGAATGATATTGTTGCGATTACAGATTTACTTGTAGATTTGTTAGATAAATATACAGGCTTAAAGGCTGCAAATGATCAAAACCTAGAGGGAATGAACCAAGTTATGATCGGTATTAGTGAGATTCAAAAAGCGGTTGAACTGAGTGCTCGTAATGCAAGTGAGTCTCGTAAGGCTAGTGAGTTGATTATTGATACAGTTACACATATTGGTGAAGGTGTAGAAGAGTTGGCTGTTATGGCAGATGAGTTACAACAAGGTTAAAAAGACAGGTGCAAGTTATGCAAATAGAAGAGATTTTAATTATTAAAAATGCTCATGAGAATTATGGTGTATCTACTGAAGATATTAACCAAATCTCTAGAGTACCATCATTAATGCCACTGCCTCTTCGTCCTGCTGGGGTAAGAGGTTTATGCTCTGTTGGAGGAAATGTACTCTCAATGGTAGATATGAATTTACTTTTAGATATGCCAGAAGTTGATTTAGATGACTCTAAAAGTAGAATTATTAGTCTCAATAATGAACTCTCATCACAAACTCTTTTAGTAAGTGATGTTTATAATACTGTAGAAGTTGAAAGTGAAAACATAGAGTACCTAGAGAATGAAAATGATCCAGTTATAGCAATTTATAAATATAATGACCTACTTATTCAAGTATTATCACTTGAGGAACTTTTTCTCAAGATGAATAAAGTTCAAATAGAAGCTAGGGAAGTAAATGCAGGTAAGGTTAAAGACAACAGTGTAAAAGAAGAGGACTCAAGCAGGTTCTTGATTTTTTCAATGTCCAAAGAGAAGTATGCTCTTGAGATAGACTATCTACAAGAGATTATTTTAGCTGATGTTGATTACACTGATGTAGCTGGTACATCTTCGGAGGTTTTAGGACTCATAACGTTAAGAGAGGAACTCTTAATAGTGATAGACCTAAGAGTTCATTATGGATTTAAAGCTGAGACAAATGATGACAATAGAATTTTGGTTATATCTTATGATGGCAAAAAAATAGCTCTCTGCATAGATTCAATTGTTGATATTAAAAACTATTATAAAAAGAATATTGAGTATATGAGTGAGAGTTTTAATGATACAAAAATAGCTGGTGTTATTCATGATGAAGAGTCTCTTATATCTTTTTTTGACAATAATGTAATATCGGAAATTTTTGAACAAAATGAGGCTTTTATAGATTCTAAAGAGACTTTAAAACAAGAAGCTTCTGTAGAGTATGCTATGGAAGTTATAGTTTTTAGACTTGCACAAAAAGAGTATGCATTTAATGTTGAATGCGTAGATGAGATTATTGATATTGTCTCCTCGACAGAGGTGGCATTTACTGATAACTCTATTGATGGTATCATTAATATTAGAGGGCAAATAGTAACAATAGTTTCACTGTTTGAGAAGTTAAATATACCTACAGTCATTAATGAAGACTCTAAAATAATCATATGTAATATTGATGGAAATAGAATAGGTTTTGTTGTTGATAGTGTAAGCGATATTCTCAGTGTACGACAAGAGGATATTAAAGAAGAAGATGATGGCTATTTTGATAATATCTTACACTTAAATGGTGGTGAGAGACTTGTCTTATCTATGGATATAGATAAAATTGTAAGTAAGGAAGATATAGATGAGTAAAAGTGTACTTATAGTTGACGACTCAGCCTTGGTGAGAAAACAACTTACAGAAATTATTAGTACTCTTGGTTTTGAAATAGAGACTGCGAAAAATGGACAAGATGCAGTTGATAAAGCGAGTGCTTTTCAGTACGACATTATAACGATGGATATTAATATGCCAGTTATGGATGGTATAGAGGCTGTTCGACAGATTATGGAGATCAAGCCAACACCAATCTTAATGGTAAGTTCTCTTACAACAGAGGATGCGACCATTACAATGGATGCATTAGATTTAGGGGCAGTTGATTATATAGCGAAACCAGGAACGATGAATGTTGGAAAGAGTGAGAATCGTGAAGAGATTCTCTCAAAGGTGAGTTCATTGAGTCGTATATCTCCAAGGAGACTCAAAAGAAAACTAGCTCGCCCAGCAACAAGAGAGAGACGTCGCAGTGAGCCAAATAGTTCTACTGCAAGAGAGAGTAGAGTAGAGTCTACTTTAACCTCAAAAGATATTGAAAAGGTTGTACTTATAGGTTCCTCAACAGGAGGACCAGGTTTAATAGAGCAGATATGTTCAGCTCTTCCTGCAAACTATAAGCACCCTGTCTGTGTTGTGCAGCATATGCCAGAGCAGTTTACGGCAGCATTTGCACAGCGTTTAGATAGAGCTTGTGTACTTCCAGTTATGGAGTCTAAGCAGAGTATGGAGTTACTTCCAGGGCATGTTTATGTAGCTAAAGGTGGTGTACATATGCATTTTGCGAAGAAGGTCTCAGGTAAGATAGTTATACGTGAAGATAAAGAGAAGGGCGATCACTTTTTTCAGCCAAGTGTAGACGAGATGATGATAAGTGCTTTAGAAGTTTTTGACGCCAAAAGTTTAGTCGGTGTTATACTTACAGGTATTGGTGATGATGGTGCAGATGCGATGGTAGAGATTAAAAAAGCCGGTGCATATACACTTGGGGAGAGTGAAAAGAGTGCCACTGTTTATGGTATGCCTAAAGAGGCATTTGATAGAGGTGGTGTTTCTGAGCAGCTTGATTTTTCTGCAATACTAAAAAAAATCGCGACTCTAAGATAAGGAGAAACTAGATGGCATTAGTGAAAAAACATGTGGCTCAGGATATACCTGAACTAGAATCGTATTCAAATCTTGAAGAGGCAATAGAAGCATTTAATGATGCTGAAGATGATACTCAAAAAGATTACACTATTGATGAAATTGTAAAGTTTCATGGTGGAAGTGAATTTTTAATTGAGCATATTCAAGATAGTGAAATACATAAAAATGTAGCGACAAAGATAGCTTCTGTTATCTCTGCAATGGAGCCGGATGAGGCTCCTATAGAGAAGATAATGGACCTTTTAAAGCTTGATGATGCTTATGTTAGAAATTTAGGTATCTCTATGCTTCGAGATTTTGGTGGTTCTATTAAATACTATATCGTTAAGTTTCTTATTGGTGATGATCGTGACTTACGTATTTTTGCTATCAATGTTTTAGGTGATGTTGATTTCGCTGAATCAAGAGATATGTTAGTAGAACTCTTAGAGAGTGAAGAGGATGTAAATGTTGCGATGACAGCAGTGGATTATATGGGTGAGATAGGTGAAGTGGAAGATATAGAACTTCTTGAGTCATTAAAGGAGCGTTTTAGTGGTGAAGTCTATGTAGAGTTTGCCGTTGATGGCGCTGTTAAAATGATTAAAGGCTAACTGTTATGGCATATCTATTATCTAAAGAAAACTTTGCAAAAATTGGTGAGTTTATCTATAGAAAAAGTGGAATTAACTTAGAGCTAGACAAACACTATGAAAAGCTTGCGAAGTATATTGATAAACGTTCTGTTGAGTTAGAAATAGACAATTTCCGAAAGTATTTCTTTAAGCTACGTTTTGAAGATAAAGAGGGGGTTGAGTTTCAGGAACTTATGAATGCTATTACTGTTAATGAGACCTATTTTTTTAGAGAAAAGGATCAGTTTGAAGTTTTAGTCAATAAGATTCTTCCTGAACTTCATGAGCGTTTACCTGCTTCAAAACCTTTAAGAATACTCTCTTCTCCTTGTTCTACGGGTGAAGAACCATACTCAATGATTTTACACATTGTAGAAGAAGCAAAGGTTGTTGAGGAGAGAGATATTGAAGTTGTTGGAATAGATATAGATTCCACGGTCATTAAAAAAGCTCAAATAGCAAAATATAGTGACCGTGCAGTTCATGCTATACCTAAAAACATCTTGAATAGATGGTTTAATAAGAAAGCTTTAGGCTATGAACTTGGAGAGGATCTTCAAGGGAGTGTTGACTTTCAAGTTGCAAATGTATTTGACAAAGCCCAGATGCGCCGCCTTGGAAAGTTTGATGTGATTTTTTCTAGAAATATGCTTATCTATTTTGATGATGCATCTAGAAAAGAGGTCGCTATGACATTTTATGACATGTTAAACCCAGGTGGTTATGTTCTACTAGGTCATGCAGAGTATATGAGTCGAATCGTGTCGGTGTTTAATGCAAAAAAAATCGACAACACTTTGATATATCAAAAATAATAAAATTTAAAATAAGGAAAAAATTATGCCATTAGTAATATTTGTAGATGATAGTGAGACTGCGTTAGCTTCAACGAGGATGGTTACAAACTCAATGCCAATTGAGGTAAAACAGTATACAGAAGCACAAGTTGCATTAGCTGAGATAAAGGGAGGAATGACTCCTGACTTAATTATTACTGACTTAAATATGCCAGTTATGAATGGGTTTGAGTTTTTAAAAGAACTTCGTGATGTTCCTGCGACAAAAAGAACACCAACACTGATGTTAACGACTGAAACAAAAGCTGAACTAAAACAGCAAGGTAAGGCACTTGGCTTAACTGGATGGATAGTAAAACCTTTCAATCCAGCACAGTTAAAACAGGCTATTACTAGAGTACTCCGTTTACCGGCATAGGAGTTTAGAGATGATGATGCTCTCTTCTATTGACGAACTACTAGTTCACATTAAAGATGTTCAGTTGGATGTTATCGAACTCTCCAACGAGTCTTTGATGAAGATGAGTAGTTTTATGGAAAAAAATGGCCTTGAGATAGATGAAGATATATCTACTGCACTTCAGTATCAAGATATTATTACGCAGCAATTAAATGCTAGTATTGAAGCGATTGATAGTATGAAAAAGAGTATTGAAATTTTTTCTCATGCTTTTAAAAATGATGAGGGCTTAGCAAATGAAAGTATAGCTAAGCTTCAAGAGAAGCTGACTGCTACACTACAAGAAGCTAAAGATAAAAAAAGTAGATTTTCTGGAAAACATGCACCTGATCATGCAGAAGATGAAATAGAATTTTTTTAGGAGAATATGATGTCAACAGTAATGGTTGTAGATGATTCAAAGACAGTACGAAACTATCACAGTGCTATTTTAAAAACAATGGGCATGGAGATAGTTGAAGCTGAAAATGGAATGGAAGCACTAGAAAAAAGTTTAGGTGCTGAGATAGATCTATATCTTGTGGATGTAAATATGCCTATTATGGATGGATATTCTTTTATAAAAGATTTACGTAAACAAGAGAATCACAAAGAGGCGCCAGTAATAATGGTAACAACTCAGGCAAAAGAAGAAGATAAGATTAATGCATATAAAGTCGGTGCTAATCTTTTTGAAACTAAACCTATAAAGCCAGATCAACTTCAGGCTTATATAGATATTTTAGTAAATAAATAGGAGATATTATGGATCCATTATTAGAACAGTTCTTAAGTGAAGCTAGAGAAAACTTAGCTTTTATAGATCAAAATATCGGTGAAATTGGTGGTGATGATCCAGAGCTATTAAATTCAGTTTTTCGTGCTGCCCATACTCTTAAAGGTGGGAGTGGGATAGTTGGTTTTGAAGCTGTGAAGAACATTACTCACCATGCAGAAGATCTTTTGGATATGCTTCGTGCTGGAAAATTAGAGTTTCAAGGAGATATGGTTGACGTGCTTTATGACGCTTTTGACGAAGTTGTAAACCTTGTAGAAGCTGCTGAAGAGACGGGCGACATAGTAGAAGCGGATGAAGAGACCCTTGCAACCATAGTTGCAAACTTGAGTGAGAAAATGGGTACATCTGTAGAGGGTGAGAGTGCATGGGAACTTCCATTTATTCTTGCAGACAAGTCAAGTGTCCTCAACTTACCGTTACATACACTAAGGGGTGTAGAATCGATTAAAATTGCATTTAGCAATAGTGAAATTAATGAAGAGTTCTGTAATACTCAAAATTTATATGCTGTTACTTTTGATGTAGATGACTCCTGTATGGTTTATGGAAATGATCCAGTATATACACTGAGTCTCCTAGAAGATAAAGTAATAGGTGTTTTCTCATGCATGAGTGATGAAAACGCGAAGGGTGTTTTAAGTGGTACAGAAGATGAAGAAGGCTTACTCTTAAAGTCTTCGATAGTTGCATTTGTTTATGCAACTTATGAAGAGATAGAAGACTCTCTTTTTAACTTTATTGATGAGCTAGAACTTCTACCTTTAGACGTAAATAGTCTTTTAAGTGTTGACACAGGAGACAGAGGTCTTCAAATAGATTCACTCAAAGAACTCTCAAGTGTAGCAGAAGATTTTGATTTAAGCACCATAAAAGAAGAAGTTGCTGCTTCAATGGAACTAGTTGGAGTGGATACAATTCAACATACTAAACTAGAACGCTTTTTAGATATTGTTGGACTTATAAAAGAGGAAGATACTTCTAAGTTAAATGATTTTTTTCAAACACTCTATATGGGTGAAGCTTACAGTAGTGAAAACATTACACAAGAAGAGAGCTCTGTTACTCAGGAGAGTAGTGTAGAAGAGACTCCAGAGGAAGAGCGTTCAAGTGAGATCTCTTTTGAATCATCAAAGGCAGAGTTAGCAGAAGGTGTAGAGAAAACTCTTCAAAATATTTATGAGCAACAGAAAAAAGCTATTGACTATATAGAGAGTGATGATGACCTATTAAGGGTTGTTGTAACACTTGAGAAGGCAAGAAAGTATGTTCCAGATATGCCAGAACTTAACTCTTTGGAAGATGTAAAAAGTTTTCTTGCTGTTGTGTTAGGCGAAGAGGTGAAGAGTGAAAAACCTTCTGAACAAAAAGCTGTAGTCCAAGAGGTTCAAAAAGAAGTTGTAGTTCAAGAGAGTGTACAGACTCAACCAAAAGATGAACCTAAGAGTACTCCATCAGCTACTCCAGTGACATCTCCTAAAAAAGCCAAAGCTACAGTTGTAACAGAAGCAAAAGAAGAGAAGCAAAAAGCAGTAGTTGGTAAAACTGTAAAAGTTGAACAGGAGTCTATAGACTCTTTAATGAATGTTGTTGGAGAGTTACTTGTTGCAAAGAACTCTCTACCGTACCTTGCGGATAACGTTGTCAGCATGACCCACGATCAGATTAAACGCGAAATTATGGATAAGTACATTTTTATCAATCGTCTCTCTGAACAGCTTCAAGATCTTATCATGGGAATGAGAATGTTACCAATCTCTTATGTATTTGACAGATACCCTAAGTTAGTACGTGATATTGCTAAAACATTAGGTAAAAAAGTGAAACTTGAAATGTCTGGTGGCGATACAAAACTTGATAAAAACATGATAGAGATGTTGGCTGACCCAATGATACACATTATGAGAAACTCTCTTGACCACGGTGTTGAGATGCCAGATGTACGTGAGCAAAAAGGAAAGAGCCCTGTTGGTTCTGTAACATTGAATGCTTTTGCTCAATCAGATAGAATTATTATAGAGATAGTTGATGATGGAGCTGGGATCAATGTTGATAGAGTCGCTACAAAGGTAATTGAAAAAGGTCTAATGAGTGTAGAGCAGATAGACGCCTTGAGCGAGAGAGAGATGGCAGAGTTAGTTCTTCTTCCTGGTCTCTCTACGGCAGAGAGCATTACGGAGTTTAGTGGACGTGGTGTTGGAATGGATGTTGTGAAGAAATCCATTGAGAGCTTTGGTGGAAGCATTGGTATCACGACTAAAGCAAACGAAGGAACTGTAATTACGCTTGCAATACCTATGTCTCTCGCCGTGACGTCTCTACTTCACATTGAGATGAACTCTATACATTATGGTATCCCAATGGATAGCGTAAGTGAGACTGTTAAGATAGAGCGTTCAGAGATTGAGTACCTTCATAATGAACCATTTGTCTATATACGCGGAGACGTTATTCCTCTTCTTTTCATTAAGTCTATGCTAAATGAAGAGGATATGGAAA
>JAYEJR010000147.1:0-7653 GCA_034660715.1 Campylobacterota bacterium
TTTCTAGAGTGTTACTCTCATAAGACTAACAAACGCACTTCTAACACACGACTTGTTATCTTGTTTCATGGTCTTGCAGGTTCTTATAAATCTCCCTATATCCAAGGTGTAGTAAAAGAACTAGCTGAAAATGGCTTCGATTCGGTTCTCATGCACTTTCGTGGTTGTACAGGAGATGACAACCTGCTTCCTCGCTCTTATCATAGTGGTGATAGTGGTGATGCTTTAGAGTTTATAAAAAGTGTAAAAAATGAGTTTCCAGACTCTAAACTCTACACTGTTGGCTACTCACTTGGAGCTAATATGCTTCTCAAACTTCTTGGTGAACTAAAACAAAACACTCTTTTAGAAAAGTGTGTTGCGGTCTCTCCACCCATGCAGCTAGATGTCTGCTCAGATAGAATGAACAGTGGCTTTTCTCGTTACTATCAGCATAGACTAGTAAAAGACCTTAACATTGCACTAGATAAAAAATATGATAAACATGACATGTACAGACATATAAATCTTAAACGCCAAGATATACAACAACTCAAAACTTTTTGGGAGTTTGATGGAGCTTATACTGCCCCTATTCATGGTTTTGATTCGGCACAAGACTACTACACTAAGTCTAGCTCAAAACAGTACTTAAGAGCTATTGAGACGCCAACTCTTATCATACATTCAAAAGACGACCCATTTATGACACAGGATGTTATACCAACACAAGAGGAACTCTCAAAAAATGTAGAGCTTGAACTCACACAAAAAGGTGGACATGTTGGGTTTATAGCAGGAACTCTTTTTAAACCAGAGTATTGGCTAGAGAAACGGATAGTAGAGTACTTAAACTTTTAGCCTTTTAATATAAAAATCCAAACAACCATAGAGGAATTTTATTCGGATTTTCAGTAAAGTCTGTATCTATAACTAAATAAGAATTCTCTACATCTTTTATTTGATTAAAACTTTTACTCCCTCCACCTACTTCAAAGGTAAACTTATTATCAATTATAAAATCACCTCTATCGGATATTTGAATTTCATGAAGATGCTTCAGCTGCGACACAAAAAATGTTTCCCTTATTGTCCCTATTTTTGATTCACTTGCAAAAGTGTAAAATATATTTGTATTATTGAGGTATAACTTCTCTGGTTTAGAGAGTTTTGTTAAGCCTCTTTTACTACTACCGATAATGTTAAGAAGTCCACCTTTATCAAGGTGGTTAAGGTATGCATAGAGAGTGTTTCTGCTGACTTCAACATTAGCTGCAACTTTTGTTATGTTTAATTCAAATGGATTGGATTCACTGATAACAAGTAACAGTTTTTTTAATTTGTTTGTATAGCTCTGTTTTACAAGTCCGAGATTTACAAGGTCAATATCTATGGTTTGGTTTATTACAGCATTTAGCTGTCTTAAGTATTGATTCTCATTTTTGAAATAAAACGGATAGTATCCGTAGGTTAAGTATTCGTTCATAAACTCTAAAGGTGTAAATTTTTCATTTAATGCATCTGCTATATTTATGTTATTAGCTAGGAGCTCTTCTAAGCTAAAGCGAGGAAGAGAAATACCCAGTTTGAGCTCTAAAAATTCCCTATATGAAAGACCATTCATATAGTACAAAACTACCCTTCTGCTAAGATCGGCTTGTGAATTATAAATAGAAGTCGCACATGAACCTGTAAAAATCACTTTTAGTTTTGGAAAAAAATCGTATATTGCTTTGAGATCCAGCGAAAAGTTATCATATTTATGAATCTCATCAACTATTAAATACTCTCCACCAATCTTTGCAAACTCCTCAGCAAGTTCTATAAGTTTTATATCTACATTTGTAGGATAGTCATATGAAAAATAGAGTGACTTGTATGTTTGGTGAGTATCTTTTAATGATTTTAAATGTTGAAGAAGTAGGGTTGTCTTCCCAACACCACGGGAACCAACTACTCCTATCATTTGTGAGTTAAAGTCTATATCGCTGTACAGATATCGTTTGTACTCACTTGATATCTCTTTTAGTATTCTTTTTTCAAGTTTTCTAAGGTTCTCAAGCATTGTCAGTCCAATTGTTAATTTATAATTAACATTATATCATTCTTTTGTATATTTAAATAATACAATGTAATCATATTGGCTTGAAAAGCAGATAGTAGAGTGCTTAAGCAAGAGAGTATAATGAAAATCTACCCTAAAGTAGTTCTAATCTGCTTCGGCATATAGTACTTAAACTGTTTAGGATAGATAAAGAAGTCTACTTGACCCTTAGTCTCATCGAGTTCTTCCCATCTATCGACATTAAAATTAATTGCGACTACCCCTAAAGTTGGTATCTTAGCAATATGTTCATCAATAAGCATATTGCAAAGCTCACTAAGTTGAGGGTTATGCCCTATAACGAACATCACTTCTATATCATCATCTTGAATCATCACTATCTCTTTAATTGCTTCAGGTGATGTCAAATAAAGCTCTTTGAGATAATATTTCTCTCCAGTAAACTCTATTTTTTTTGCTAGTTCATCTGCAGTTTCTTGTGTTCTTAATGCACAACTGGAGAGAATTACCTCTGGTGTGACTCCTCTGAGTGAGAGGTACGAGCCAATAGTATTAACATCTCTATAACCTTTTTTACTAAGACCTCGCTCTACATCGCTAAGAGAGAAACTACTCCAATCAGATTTGGCATGACGAATAAGATAGAGAGTCTTCATCTATATTCTTGCTAACTCATCAGATATTACTTTTGAAGATTTATCCATAATCATTTTTGCCAAAGCGATATTCCCATTATCTCTAAAAATACAGAACACATCTATTTTAGAGTAACTGTTTTGATCATAGTTTCCTGCACTTTTCACCAAAAAAACGTGCCCGTCAGCTGTTTTGGCTTCCACTGAAGATGCTTCTGAGAATCCAACATCCAAAGATGTTTCACTTATTGTACGAAAAGCATCATTAAAAATGGTCGCAGAGTATGCAATATCTGTTGCCGTACTCTCATTATCCACATAGAGTGTCTCTCCACTGTAGTTTAACACTGCAGAACCTAAGTAGCCATTTACACTACGAAGTTTTTTCATTTTATCATCAAAATTTATCATTTTATCTATTCCTATTATTTATTTATTTCTAGCATTAGCGCATTAAACGAGTCACTGTCAGTAACTTGATTTTGTGCTAAAAAAGCATTTAGCTTCTCTTGCGAGGCATCTACACCATCGCTCTTTTGAATCTCTAAAAGTTCTTCATAAAGAGTAGAAATTCTCTCTTTTGCACCATCAGTAATACACTTACGCGTTGACATATAGTTTCTAAATGATCCATCGGGATTTTTAGCAACTTTTAGAGTTGCTATTACCCAGTAAAAACTTCCATCTTTACAGAGATTTTTCACATAAGCGACTACGTCTTTACCCTCTTTTATATTTTCCCATAAATGCTTAAAAATCACCTTTGGCATATCTGGGTGTCTTAATATTGAGTGAGGTTCATCAAGAAGTTCACCCTGCTTGTACCCAGATATTTTCATAAAAATCGGGTTCACATAAGTTATATTTCCACTCTCATCTGATCTAGATACGATGAGATCTACACTTGTTACCTCTTTTTCAACATTAGTTGCTTCTATATTTTGCATCATTTTCCTTTTTATTTTATAGATTTGTAGAATACATCTCTAATCTCTTGGCGATTAAATGGTTTACCAAGTGCCACATTAAAGTTAATTAAGTCTCCATTTGCTCTATTTACATCACCGGAAATTGAAACTGCAAAAACTTTTTTTACACCTTTTTTGCTCTCTAAATCTCTACAGCCTTTTAGCATATCATCACCTGATAGTCTAGGCATATTACCATCTAAATATACAATATTATAAGGCTTTTTGGCATTTATAGACTGAGTTATCATATCCAAGCCCTCTTGACCATCATAAGCAATATCAATTATACAAAACTCTTGACTTAGTATTGTTTCAACAAGTGCTACACTCAATTTATCATCATCAACTATGAGAACTCTTGGTGTTTCTTTTGGATCTATGAAGCGGTATAATGTATCTGCAAAGTAGCCATACTGTGAGATTAATAGTGCTTCATCAAGATTATTTGAATCAATTGATAAAAAATTCTCTTCCACTGCTAACATCTTTATTTTTTTACTCTTTAGTAGCTTAAATGTGTCTCCAGATATTTTGTTTTCAAATGCTATGAGGTGTGTAACACTTTCATCTAACATTTCAAGAGTTTTTACTGGCTTGATTTTGTCAACATTTAGACCCATTTTCACTAAGTATCTTCCAATATTATTCGCTACAAAACTGTTCTTAGTATCCATTAGAATGGCAATATTTACCTCATTGTTATTAAGAGGTTCAAATCTTATTTTGTCATTAACTATCTCTAGAGGTATATCAAAATGAAAAGTACTCCCCTCATCTAGTTTACTATCAACAAGAAGTTTTCCACCTAACTCTTTTACATACCCAGCACTAATGGCTAAACCTAAACCCGTTCCACCATACTCTAAAGATGTATTATCTTCTGCTTGTTTAAAAGCTTCAAAAATCTGTTTTTGCTTATCTTGTGCAATGCCAATTCCTGAATCTTTAACAAGAATATGTATTTTTCTATCTTTTGCTTTATATCTTACAGAGAACTCTATTGTCTCATTTTCATTTGTAAACTTATTTGCATTTCCAATAAGGTTCATAATAATTCTTTTGAGTTTTATACTCTCAATTTTTATCTCAGATGGAAGTGCTGGATCTATAAATACATTGTAGCTAATCTGTTTTTGAAACATTGTAGCAGAGAATATTTCTGCTATATCGCCAAAGAACTTAAAGGGAGAAACTATCTCAATTTTAGACTTTGAAACTTCTCTTTTCATAGATACACTATCTAAAATAGAAGTTGTTAACTCGCTTATAAGAGATGCACTCTCTTTTGCATGGAGTATGTATTTTTTGAGTCTTTCATCTTGAATCTGCTCTTCTAAAATTTCGAGAAAACCAAAAAGTCCATTTGATGGAGTTCTTATATCATGAACAATATTTGACACAAAGTCTAAAACTTCTTGTGGCGTTTGAGTGTTTTCTCTCTCTTGCTTAATGCTTTCTAAATTTTCCAAAGTGTCAGTACTGCGTCTATTATAGTGAACCTCATCAGACTTTTCACTCTTGTCTGAACTACTAAGGGTCTCTATTTTATAGATTGCATTTACTATCTGGGGAGTTACGGCATTAAAAACTTCTAAATCTTCTAAGCTAAAGTTTTTTATCTGTTTTACTGTGGAGTATGCAGTAGCTATTCCAACTAATTTCGTCTCATCCATAAGAGGAATCATGATTTTAGATTTTATTTTTATGCCATCAGGGTTATCAATTGACTCAACATAACCTTTTTCACTCACTAGATAGTTAGATATTGTTGCTTTTTTAGTTGCAAGACATTTATAAAGAAGACCTTTTTTTTTTCTATAGATATTTGAGTATTGATACACTCTCTGTGTCTATTTAAGATGTATTTTCCATCATATATCCACAGTGAAGAGTACTCTGCATCTGTAATATCGGTTACAAGATTTTCAACAAGCTTATTAATATCACACTTAGTGGCACTTTGCGCGATGTTATTTATAGCACTGTTTATATTTGCTTTAATTTCTTTAAGTGATACCATTATCTTCCTTTGTGATGAAAATATAACAAGAATTAGTGAGAAAGTAGTGAGTTAATATTATAAATTATAAATTTTTTTGGTGATTATGTGATGAATTCTAAAGTTCTAGTTTATAACCAACAGCAAAAACATTTTTTATACTGTCTTTTGGAAGTTTCTTTCTCAAGCCCTTTATGAGTGTTTTAAGAGCATTACCCTTAGGTTCTTCAGCATCATACCAGAGTTCAAATATAATATCATCTGCACTAAATATTTTATTTGTATTTGAGAAGAGTAAACTGAGCAGTTCTATCTCTTTTTTGGTCAAGACTATCTCTTTATCTTGTGACATAAGCTTACTATTTTCATTATCCCAGTAGAACGACTCTTTGAGGTTTGTTATCTTGTTTGAGTGTGTACTATACTTTAAGATATCTTCTTTTGCCAAATTAATAGCATCTTTTAAATCACTTCTAGAAACTGGTTTTACAAGATACTTTGTCAGCTGTAACTCTGTAGCATTTATAAGAGTCTCTACATCGGAGTTAGCTGTAAGCATTATGGCTTTTGTAGAACGATCATGCAGCCTAACCTTTCGTAAAAAATCAATTCCACTCTCTCCTGAAAGATTTATATCGATGATAAGAATGGCAGGTTTCTTACTTTTATAAAGTTTTAGTGCTTCTTTAGCATCTGAAGCCTCATAGATATTACCAAAAAAACGCTCTAGATACTCAACATAGTTTTTTCTTACTTCACTCTCATCTTCCACATAAAGAAGATCATATATACTTTCCTTATTACTCATAATTTTAAAACCTCTGGTAGAGTTATTCTAAACTCAGATCCACTCTTTATATTTCTTACACTGAGTAAACCATCTTGCTCTTGGATTATTTTTTTTGCCATATAGAGCCCTATTCCTGTTCCTTGTGAGTTATGCTTAGTCGTATAGTATGGCTCAAATATTTTTTGCATAACACTCTTTGTAATACCGCCTGCATTATCACCTATGCTTAAAACAACATGACCTTCACTTTTTTTTATAGCTACTTCTATCTCTGCTTCAAAAGTATTTCGTTCAAGTAGTGCATCTTTAGAATTATTTAGCAGTACCATGATAATCTGTTCTAGTTGATTTTTATAACAAAAACATTCATCTTCTACATCAATCTCTGTAATAATTTTTATATTGTTTTCTTCCAAATTTGCCATCACATTTGAGATTGCACTTTGCACAATCTCTGCTAATACTATTTTTTCTTTATTTGTGCTTTGTAAAAAGTGTTTCTTAAAGTCATCGATAGTATCTGACATATACTTCGTCAGAGCCTCTATCTTTTGAAGTTTCTCTTCTAAAAGAGGTTCTTGAATATTTTTCTCATATAAGATTTTATCTATAGAACCTACTGTAGAGTTTATCTGAGCGAGTGGTTGACGCCACTGATGTGCGATACTCTCTATAGTCTCTTTCACATTAAGTAGCTTTTCTCTCTCGTTCATGATACAAATAGACCTTTACTAATTTAAATTATAAAGACATTATAACAAAGTTAAAAATACTCACTGAATAATCACTATTTTAGTATATAATTAGAGATAATAACTTTCATAAAAATATGTAAGCATAAAACCTAATTTAGCAAGGAACATCATGAGTAAAGAAAACACAGCTAACACAGAAAATGATATATCTCAACTAGGAAATGTTGATCAGATAAGAGAGATTTTATTTGGTTCTCAATCACGTGAGTTAAAAGAGAAGTTTGATAAGATGGAAGCATCAATTAAAACTATTCACGAAGAGATGCGCAAAAAAATGGAACAGACTCAGAGTGATTTTAACTCTAAAATCGAGAGTGAAGTTGAAGCTATCGGTAGAAAAATCAAAAATATGACAACACAACAGCAAGATGAGTTTTCTGATGTAAGAGACTCTGCTATCAAACAAGAGAAACGTCTACAAAATGCTCTTGACATAGTAGAAGAAGAGCTTAATGCTAA
>JAYEJR010000148.1:0-7613 GCA_034660715.1 Campylobacterota bacterium
ACTATTTTTGCTATAATTTCATTTCAAAAATAACATCATGAAGGATGCAAAATAGAACTTCAAGACACTATCACAAGAGAAAACCTTAGAGTATTAATGACATCATTTTATGAAAAAGCTATCGCCGATAAACTATTAGGGCCATATTTTATACATGAACTTGGCGATGATATTACAAATGAAGATTGGGATCATCATATAGAACTTTTGGCTGACTTCTGGTTAGCAAAGATACTTGGTGAGGATACTTACTATGGAAACTACATTGGAGCTCATGTAAAGATGCCACTTATCACGAAAGAGAGTTTTGGACAGTGGGTGAAGCTTTTTTCTCAGACTGCTGATGAAGTATATGTTTCATCTATTGCAGAGGTGTTCAAGAAAAAAGGTAGAGAGTTTTCTATAGAGTTTCAAAATAGCGATAAAAAGATTTAGGTAAGGAAAAAAATGAGTAAAAAATATAATATACTTTTCATAAAAGATGAGAAGACACTGTTTGACTATGAAACAGCAGCATTTCAAGAGTTATTTGCTAGTGTTGAGAGTATAGTAGGTGAGCAAAAAGCACTAAAGCTGATTTACAAAAACAGTTACGATGTTATAGTTAACGACTTAACAGTAGAGGTACTTGATGGCATAACTTTTATGAAGCAGGTTAAAGAGATGAAACCTGAACAGGAAATTGTTACTTTAGTAGCACCAAAAGATGAAGAGAATATTGGTGATCTTATGGAAGCTGGAATTCATACTTTTGTTTTAACACCAGAGCAGTTTGACCAAGCACTAGAAACTATAGCACAGATAGATGTTGCATTAAAAAGTAAGCCTTAAACCTCTTCAATTAGGCAGTGAATTGAGAAACCATCGTCTTCAGCGAGTTTTTCAACTGTAACTGCTTTTGTTTCTGCTATCTCAAACATATAAACACCACAAAAACATTCACCATGTGTTAAAATCTCATCAGTAAGTATTAGAGCATCTTCATCACTTTTATGAAATATAGATGTAAGTACACTCATACAAAACTTCCAAGGAATATGGCTGTCACTTAAGATAGATACTAGATACATTTTTGGTTTCTCCAGTTCAAGGTCTAAGTGAGGTTTCAGTGTTATAGGCATAATCTTTTGGGTACCTTAAAATAGTTTTCTTGGTTTTGATGCCATGCGAGTCTCTGTAATTCTCTTCAGCATAGTGTCTAGGTTTCCAGTTGAGCGTACTTCTACGGCTACTGATACAACTCCATACAGAGCAACATAAAGTAGGTAGCTAGGGAGGTCTTCACAAGGACTATCTTTGACATTTTTATCTATCTTAGTTTTTTGTGATTGAGATACACTGAACTGAAGTTCAACGGATGCTTCTTCGAATGATGATTCCATAGATGTCAAGATAAAAGTTTGAGTTTTCAGTGCAACTACTTTTAAGTATGCAGAAATATCATCAAACCCATTTTCGTTAGCTCGTAAGGCTATTGTCTCTTTTTGTGATGGCGTTACATTAAAATTTATATTAATACTTGAATCCATAAATTTATTTTTCCTTTAAAGCTGTTAGTGAGTCATCATATAATAATTTGACTTAAAACCCTATATTAGTGGATGATATTAACTGCATTTAAGATATTAAAGCTACAATTCATCCAATAAATTAAAAAATATAAAGGTATATGATGAATACAGAAGCATTACTCTTAACACAAGATGAAAACACACCTGCTGAGACTTTAGAGCAGTTAAGTGCAGACGAGGATCAATTTATTCGTGCGAGAGTTGCAGCTCACCAAAACACATCATCTGAGACACTAGTAAAACTATCTACAGATGAGAGTGAACTGGTAAGAGAGTTTGTTGCTGAACATATGAATACACCGACAGAGACACTTGTAGCACTTAGCGAAGACACTCTTACTGTAGCATGGGTAGCTGGAAATCCAAATACACCGATAGAAGTTATCAACAAACTAAGTGAAGATGAAGATGTTTTTGTTCGTATATCTGTTTCAGTAAACCCAAATATTCCTCTTGAGACATTAGATAAAATGAGTAAAGATGATGATGAAAATGTTAGAGCGGCAGTTGCTAAAAACACAAGAATACCTGTTGAAATACTAGAGAGACTCTCTAAAGATGAAAATGAAGATGTTAGAAAAGTTGCCGAGGAACATCCAAATACACCAAAGTAGATAGAAATAAATAGTAAGAAAGTAGAAGGGTGGATGGGGTAGAGGGATTCGAACCCCCGAATACCAGTACCAAAAACTAGTGCCTTACCGCTTGGCGATACCCCAATGTTGTGTTGTATTATTTTAATGTTTTGATTGTTTTAAAAACTTGGTTGCGGAAGCAAGATTTGAACTTGCGACCTTCGGGTTATGAGCCCGACGAGCTACCGAACTGCTCTATTCCGCGACATTTTAAAATTTTGCTTTTTAGTTTACTCTTCGTCAGTGTCTTTTTCGGATACTTGCGTATTCCTCAGTCGAAACTTTCTTGATTAAACAAAAAATCAAATATTTTATTTATTGCATGGATGGGGTAGAGGGATTCGAACCCCCGAATACCAGTACCAAAAACTAGTGCCTTACCGCTTGGCGATACCCCAACATTAAAAAGTTAAAGAAAATTGGTTGCGGAAGCAAGATTTGAACTTGCGACCTTCGGGTTATGAGCCCGACGAGCTACCGAACTGCTCTATTCCGCGACGCTTAAACAATCATATTTCTATGTTGTTGGAGCGAAATTATAGGCAAAAGAACCTTGTATGTCAAGGGTTTTGGCGAAAAATATTAAAAAAGTTTTTTGACCTCTTTTTAAATAACTTTTATGTATAATCTTTTAAAATAATGAAAAGAGAATTTATGACACCTATACAAAGAGTAATAGAAGCGATTGATGAGATCAAAAAGGGTAATATGGTCATCATGATAGATGATGAAGATAGAGAAAATGAGGGTGATTTAGTATATGCAGCGGCGTTTAGTACACCTGAACATGTAAACTTTATGGCAATGCATGCACGTGGACTTATCTGTGTGGCACTCTCAAAGGGTATAGCGACTCGTTTAGATCTAAACCCAATGGTTAGCTCAAATACATCTTCATATGAAACGGCGTTTACTATCTCTGTAGATGCTAAAGATGCTTTGACTGGTATTTCAGCTGGTGAGCGTGATGATACTATTAAGATTTTAGCAAATCCTATTTCAAAATCTGTAGAGCTTGTAAAGCCTGGTCATATCTTTCCTCTTATAGCTAAAGATGGTGGAACACTTATAAGAACTGGTCATACTGAGGGTTCTGTAGATATCTGTCGTTTGGCAGGTCTTAGTGAAGCAGGTGTTATATGTGAAATCATTAAAGATGATGGAACTATGGCTCGTCGTGATGACTTAGATATCTTCGGTGAAAAACATAATCTTAAAACAGTTTTTATCTCAGACATAGTTGAGTATAGACTCGCAAATGAATCCCTTATAAACGCCACTAAGGTAGAAGAGATAGAGTTCTTTGGTGTAAAGGTGAAGCAACATACATTTGAAGATCATGATAAGATAGAACATACTGCGATAGAGTTCTATTCAGCAGGAGAGATAGCAAATGTAAGAGTTCATAATGTTATCCCTGACATTGATCTACTACTAAATCAAAATAAATACAACAATCTTGTGAAGTCTATTGACTATCTAAAGCAAAACAGTGGTCTTTTAGTCTTTATAAACAAAACAAACCATCAAGATAATGCAGCTCCAAAAGAGTTTGGTATCGGTGCCCAGATTATTAAATCATTTGGCGTTTCAAAAATGAATCTGTTAAGTTCTACACAACAGACTGACTTAGTAGGTTTAGGTGGTTTTGGCTTAGAGGTAAACGAAGTTATAAAGATCTAGTAGTATGAAACTTTTTGTAGCTATCTTACTAGTGTTTGTTTTTACACTTGAGGCAAAGGTAGTTACTCGTATGAAAGTGATGATGGGTACTTTTGCTACTGTTAAGTTAGAAAAGCAAGATAAACGCCACTTCAAAAATGTCTACAAAACACTTAAGAGAGTTGAAAACTCTCTCTCATCTTATGACCCTATCTCACCTATTTACAGACTGAACCACAATAAAAAAGCGAAAATCAATCTCTATACATATGAAGCATTATCATTTAGTGAAAAATACTATAAGCAAAGTAACGGTTACTTTAACATAGCGATAGGCTCTATAACAAAAGACCTTTATAGATTTGGAGAAGAAGAACGGATACCGAAGTCAAAAGAACTCAAAAAAAGTCTTACTACATTTTCGACCTTGGCGTTTGATGAGAATATAGCTGAAATAGGCAAGGGTATAAAAATTGATCTCGGTGGAATGGGAAAAGGTTATGGTGTAGATAGAGCTATAGAGTACTTGAAGATAAATGGCATAAGTAGAGGAAGTGTCGCTCTAAGTGGTGATATCCGCTGTTTAGACAGATGTAAGATAGAAGTGAATAATCCTTTTGATAATAAGCCTTTAGTCTATTTTTATACTAAGTATCCTGATATGGGTGTCTCTACGAGTGGTAACTATAACCGTTATGTAAAAGAGAAAAAGCACAACCATCTTATAAACCCAAAAACTAAGAAATCAGGTTTGACTTTTACATCGATCACTCTTATATCTACTCTGCCAAATAGTGATTTAGATGCATATGCTACAGCTGCGAGCGTTATGCCAAGAAGAGAAGCTTATAAGTTTTTAGATAGCTTAGAGCTTGCCTATATCATTCTAGAAGAGAACATGAGCTTCCATATGAGTAAAAACCTCTCAGAGTATATTTCACTCAAAAAAGATACTTCTGAGTAGCACCCAAAATAGATAAAGAAGTAAAAGCTCAAGAGCTATAAATGAGACCAACTTCACATAAGCAAAAAACTCAAAACCATATATGATAAAAAACGGACTTAAAAGCTCTAGTAAAGCTACTGTAAAAACTAAGTAGATGATAAAGGGTAGGTGTTTTGTTTTTGTAAATACCACAAAGTGTAGTATAACCATCAGAAAGAGTCCAAAACCTAAAAAGTGTGGTAAGATGACTTTTAAGAGACCAGCTGTAGTTTTTGCAAGCATAAACTTCTCTTCGTTCCCTCTATAATAGTTCAAAATTGATTCTATAGATAGACCAATATTTTCACTAAAAAGTAAGATACTACTTGCGAGTAGTATAAGAGAAAACAGTAAGAAATAAACTACTGAGAACTTATAGGCTTTTTGCAAAGTTGAGGCTCCATAAAGAGAGTGCAGACATTACAAATGCTAAAACATGCCAGATAAAAAAAGTAATGATATAGATAACTATAAACTCTTGATTCACATAGTATGATAAAACGAGCAATATGAGTGTAGATAGAGCACTTATCATTAGTATATTTACTATAATAAGTGAAGAGAGTGCTTTTGAAAACAAGCGGATAAAAACAGCACTCAGTGTTAAAAGTATCATCATCATAAAAAATATTTGAGTATGTATAAACTCTAAAAAAGAAGAGTTACTCATAGGGTCTATGTACTCATCCATATTTCCATAAAGAGTATTTTGTATTTCAGCAAAAAAAAGACCAAAAGAGCCTTTTAGTACAAATACATCAGCAACAAGATAGAGTAAGGTAAAGAGAAGAAGACCACTAAGAATTGGTCTCATACTACTGTCTTGTTTTAAATTTTTGATGAGTGTAAAACGCAAGCTATTTTCCTTTTAGTAGGGTGTTGTAAAGAGAAAATGCTAGCCTAGAACCATCAGTAATACTTCTAGCACTTAAAGTAGCCCCTGTTATAGTTGGTATATCACGGTTGAGTTGAAGATAGTTTGATGTAGAGGTGTTGTTAAACTGCTCTTTCCAAGTGTTTGAAGGTATGTACTCCAGCGGTTCATTAAAGGCGATGATATCGATACTAGTAAGTTTATCGTTCTCTATAATGTACAGAATAACAGCATTTTTAGAACGAACCTTGCGATTGATTAAGATGCCATAACCTAAAAGTTGCTCACCTTTTTTAGCACTAAAAATTCTGTATATCTTTGTATCGAGTTTAAGTCTTGCATCTTTTTGCACTTTTTTCGCATTGCTTTTTGAGAGTAGAATGTTTTTTTTGCTGATCTCTGCCTCTTTTCCAAAGTTCTCTTTCATTGAGTCTATAGGGGAAATAAGTATCTGAGCTTGAAGAGTCATTCCTAAAAGTAGGAGAGGTATTATAAGTCTGTTCATAGTGTCACTTTTTAAAATTAGATTGCGAATTATAACGAAATTCGCAATCTGGGAGAATATATTTTATGTTTTTAGAAGATGAAACCCATAGAGAGGCTTAATACATCGCTAGACTTTTTACTATCGCTAAGATCATTGTCCGCCATTGCATAGTCAGCTTTAAGAACTACTTGCTCATGTGG
Organism: Campylobacterota bacterium; assembly: GCA_034660715.1. Classification (GTDB taxonomy): domain Bacteria; phylum Campylobacterota; class Campylobacteria; order Campylobacterales; family Sulfurimonadaceae; genus Sulfurimonas. The sequence goes on from JAYEJR010000148.1 coordinate 6,415, forward strand.
AAAGTAGTTCACACCAACTGTAGTTGTGTTAACTGGGTCTAAAGAAGATGAGTCTGCAAGTGTAGCTTGAGGATTAATACTCTCATACTGTACAAAAACTGGAAGAGAGTAGTTTGAGTTTGTAGTTGCAAGTACATTGTAGCTAAGATTTAAAAAACCACCTTTAGCCTCTTTTGCTGCAGTTGAAGAGATAGTAGCTGATTTTGAACGTAGAGTTTGTGTGTAAACACCATAAGCTCTAAAGCCTGATGCTTTATAATCACCGTGGATGTCATACATAATTGTGTTTGAATCTTCACCATTGTTTGAAGCACCAAAGTAAGTAGATGCCCCTACAAAAAGACCTTTAACACCACTGTAGTCAACTCTTGCAACTCCTGCGAACTCTGGGTTTGTCTGTTTGTAAGAACCGCCACGACCATTTCTTAACCACTTAGAACCATTGTCACCTGTACTTAAACCTGTAATCATCGCTACTTTATAAGAGATATCATCAGTTATATTACCAAATACCATTGCACCATTTTCATGCCATGTTGATGGAATAAGGTACTTAGAAGTCCCTGGACGCTGTACAGTAGTAAATAGAGTTGGCTCATGTCTCTCATTTATAAGACCCATAGGTACAAGAAAGTTACCAACTCTAGCATTTAGGTTTTTGTTGATAAGAAAGTCTAAGTACATAAACTCTATTTTTACATATCCACCTTTTTGGCTAGTAACTGCACCATTATTATCAACAGATGAAACTTCCGAACCACCATGTTCAAATTCTATTTCTGTATTTAAGATGATGTTATCTGTAAACTTATACCCTATATATGGAACAAATCTATAAACATCTACAACAGATTTTCCTGTAGAACTACCTTCTTTGTTTGTGTTTGAATAATACATCTCACCATAACCACCAATACTAAGTGGAGATTTAGAGTAGTAAACTTTAGAAGCAGCAGCCCCTAAACCTGTAAAAGATTTTTCAGGATCAACAGTTGTATAGCTAAAACCAGTTTTTAGGTCACTTGTCTCATCTGTAAGAGTTTGAGTCATCTCTTGTAACTCTTTAACTTGCTGTTTGAGTGTTTCTATATCTGACTTATCATCTGCATATATACTACTTGTAAGAAGTAGTGTTGCAGTAAGTGCTAACTTAATCGTATTTTTCATTTTTTTCCTTTTTTTTATGTCTCATTTTAATG
>JAYEJR010000149.1:0-3679 GCA_034660715.1 Campylobacterota bacterium
GAATCCTATGAATATTGTTTACAATTATGTGAATTTTTAGAAAAAAAACTACATGAGAAATGGACTAGTTCTGAGTATTTAGATAATAAGCAAAGTACTCAGACAGAAGAAACATAACAAGAACTTGGAAAGAAATAAGTAGCCTAGCGGCGACTTATTTCTCAAGACAGTCGTTAAGTTTCTAAACTTCTTATATTTGGAACACTGAACACTCATATTAATTTACTTGTTCCACAAAGTGTTCAAAAAGTAAAAACTGCAAAGTTCCACAACCCTTAAGGGATTATGGAACAAAATAGGTTTTGAACACTTCCTTGTTAGTCTTTAAATACCAAAGATATTATCGTGCCCTCTCCTAGTTTGGAGTCGACAGATATATCTATACTCATTGCATCGCACAGACGCTTCACTATGTCCAAACCTATTCCATAACCACTTGTTTGCTCTTTATAAGAACGCTCAAATATCTGCTTTGGATTCTCTATTCCTACACCACCATCTTCTATTTTTAAAACGCCATCTTTCATATAAACTTTTACATAGCCATTCTCAACATTATACTTACTAGCGTTTGAGACTATGTTAATCATTATCTGCTTAAAAGCGTCTCTATTTATAGTTGCATATACTTCACTTTCAACAGCAATAAACTTAAGGTTCTTATAGATTTTTCTATGTGTGGACAGAACACCTGAGACTATATCAAAAACATTCTCTTTTTGAACGATCATTGTCTCTTCTTGAAGTAAAACAGTAAGATTACCATGGAGTTCACCTATGTCTTCTAGGCTCTGTTTGATTCTTTTAAGAGCTTTATTCCCTTTGAGTTCTTTTTTTGTCTCTAAAAGTTTTATATTTAAAAACATGGAAGTTATAGGAGTATTGAGATCATGTATTAAATCTTTAGAGAAATTATCAAGCTTGTTAATGGCGTTTTGCATAGGCCTTAAAGCTCTCATGGCGAGTAAGTAACTCAGCAGTGCAAAGAGTGCTAAAAGTACTATCTGCATAGCGATAATCTTTAGCTTAATGAGAAGAAGCTTTTCATGATAATGTTCTTTGTCTTTAGTAACAAGAATGTAGCCACCCTCCCAACTAAAAGGCATATACTTTAAAAACTCATCCTCTTTTATAGTAAAGTTGTTCATGTTGAAGTCGGCTATCTCTCCCTCTACCTCTTTATAAGAGATATGTTCATCTTGGGGATTTAGCTTCATCTTTAGCTGCCTGGTAAACTCTATCATAGAGAAGTGCTCTTTTTTTATCATCATCTTCTCTTGTTCACCAAAGTAGAAAAACCCAGCTGCTAAAATAAGAAGAGCTACACTCCCAAAGTAGATACTAAAAAACTTCCAAAAAGCTCTTTTCTCATGGCTTAACAAGTCTATACCCTATACCTTTGATAGTCTGTATCTCTAGTCCAACTTTTCGTAACTTTGTGATGTAAACGCGAAGGGCACCTTCACTTGATTCACCAACGCTATCGAGTTCATAGAGGAACTCTTGTTTAGTTATCGTCTCCTCTTTTCTCTTAAAAAAGAGAGCTAGTAGCTTTAGCTCTTGAGGTGCTAACATCACAAGTTCATTCCCTCTCATAAGTTCGTTTGTAGAGATTTTATAAACCAAATCTCCATAGCTAACTTCATTCTCTTTAGCAGAGAAAGATTTACGAAGAAGAGCACTTATACGAACAAGGAGTTCATCAAAATTAAAGGGTTTTTTTAAGTAGTCGTCTGCTCCAACCTCAAACCCCAGAGAGAGTGAAGCGATATCGTCTAAAGAGGTTAAAAATATACAAGGAATAGTGTTACCCGACTTACGTAGCATATCAAGTAGTTCAAAACCACTAAAGTCTGGAATGTTGACATCAAATAGCATCAACTCAAATGAGTTCTCATAACTTAACTTTAGAGCTTCGTCACCTCTAGTTGCTAAAGAGACTTCATAACCTTCTACTTCAAGAAGTTCAACAAGTGTCTCTGCAAGAATCTGATCATCCTCAACAAGTAGTATTCTCGCCATTTAGCTTTCTACTCCCACTCATCAAACTTGGCGTTTGAGTGTTTGTCTTTTTTATAACGTCTTGCATTTTTACTCTTATCTAACTGGTTTGAGCTATGTAGCAGTTCCTCTTTTATGTTCTCAATATCTTCATCTGACTCTTTATAGCTTATCATTTTCTTGACAAGTGTTTGCAGATCTTTGAGTTCACCCTTGTAAAGATCTATCTCATCTATTCTATTTAGGAGTTTCAAAGAGTTGTCTATCTTTTTGTCAAATCCCTTATGTGTTAACTCAGGAGTGTTCATCAAATAAGAGATCATACCCTTATGAAAACGTTCAAGTGCCCTTATGTAACGAAGTCTATTTGCATTGTCTATAGCTTTTTGCGATGCTGGCATTTTCACCCTATTATTTTATTATTGATATAATTATACAAGAGCTTGCTTGCATTACTCTTTATGACTTCAAAATATAAGAAGTCCAACACTTTCTGGAGAACAAATTGAAAAAATTTATTATATTACTAACACTTTTATCTGTTTCACTATTTGCTGAGTTAAAAAATGCCTATATGACACAAGAGATGCTTGATTCGAACATGCCTATAGTAGATATTAGAACGCCACCTGAATGGGTAGAGACTGGTCTTTTAAAAGATGTCATCCCTATCATGTTCTTTAACCAACAAGGTAAGTATGATATAAATGGCTTTTTAAAAGAACTAAACGCCAAGATAGATACAACAAAGCCTTTTGCTATCATCTGTCATACAGGAAGTAGAACTTCTATGATAGCTCCTTGGATGTCACAAGAGCTTGGCTATAAAGTCACAAATATCCAAGGTGGAATGGACTATGCGACAAAAGGTCTCAAGATGAAGACCTATCCATATAAAAAGTAGTTTTTAACACGTGCCTTCATTTGTAAAGTTTCTCTTTTTTCTAATAGTGCGAATAGTTATAACTTTTGCAATATTAGGATTTTTAATCTTTCTTTTATGGGGTGTTTTATATCTCTTGTTTATTAAATAATTTTTACTTCTTACCTAAGAAAAAAGCCTAGAGAGGAAGCCTTTCCCTTTTCCTAACTCTTTGTCTATCATTTTGAAGTACCCATCTACACCAAGTAGACCAACTTCAGCTCTTTTTACCATTTTATCTTTTCCTATCACTACTGTAAGGGGTACACTTCTAACCATAAACTTAGCTGAGAGTTTTGGGTTGTAAGCACTGTTTACCTTAGCTATCACAACGCTATCCTCTTTGTAGTGTTCTGCCATATTTGGTAAGTAAGAGAGAAGGGTTTGACAAGGTCCACAGGTGTCACTATAAAAGTCTATAAAAACTACAGCATCTGTAGACTCCATAAACTCACTATAGTTTTTATCGTTAAGTTCTAAAATCTCTGCCAATATTTTTCCTTTTTACCTAAGAGGCTTTATTCCATTTACCATTGCATAAAGAGTTGGTAAGTATATAAGGTTCAGCATCGTTCCCCAGATAAGCCCAAACCCTAATGATATAGCAATAGGCTGAAGTATAACAGCCTGTCCACTCGCATAAAACATCAAAGAGAAAAGCCCTAAAAATGTTGTAATACTTGTAATGAGAATAGGACGGAGTCTATGTTTTGCACGAGTAAAGAACTCATCACTATTTCGAGTTCCATGTAGAAA
>JAYEJR010000149.1:3779-7565 GCA_034660715.1 Campylobacterota bacterium
TGAGATATAGAAGCTTCACTTAGGCCCAAACTCTCACCATAAGAGTTTATTTTGATCTTATACTCCATCTTTCCATACTTAATGTTGTTACTAAAGTTTGAAACGCCATCTATCTCAGAGAGTGCTACTTCAAGTTTTCGTATACCCTCTTCTAGTTCTTTATCTTGACTTCCTGAGAGGTTTACCTGTATGTCACTTCTGATAAGTCCAGGTTTATCCTCTGTAACACCCAGTTCCAACATAGAATACTTCTCACGAAATGGCTCGATAAGTTCTCTAAGTCTTGGTGATAGCTCAAAGGTTTTGAGATTACGTCTCTGGTCAGGATTGTTAAAGTCAAAACTAAAGTTTAGAACAGGATTTACATAAAGACTTAACCAATTTGTCTCTTTTCTATCGTAAAGCTCCATCGTTATATAAAGAACATTGTTATTGAACTCTGTCTCCCCAGAGAGACTTCTTCTGTAACCTGTAGTAGAAGAGACTGACTTGAGTGAAAACTCTTCACCGTTTTCCATGATGTAAGCTTCTAACTCTTTAGCAACTAAAAAAGTATCCTCTATTGGAGTATTTATATCTAGTTTTGCAGTCACATAGAGGTTGTTTCCATCAAAGTTTGGAAAGAACTGAAACTTCATAGACTTTGCACTCACAAATGTTAAAATGGGGATAAGCACCAAAAAAGTCACTAAGAAAGTTTTTTTATAGTGTATGTGAAAAGAGAGTACTTTTTCATAAAAGTTCTGAGCTGAACTCCAGTCTATAAAGTTGTTGCTTTTTTTGAGAAACTCTCGTGCATGAAGTGGTAGAAAGAAAAAGCTCTCTATTAACGAACCTAAAAGAATCATAACTACTACTATAGGTACCAAAATCAAAAACAGTGCTATCTCTCCTTGCATCATAAACATAGGCAAAAATGCAGCAGCTGTTGTGATAGTAGCAAGAGTAACAGGAAGCATCATCTCTTGAACACCAACTATAGATGCTTTTTTAATCTCCATCCCTTCATCTATATGCCTCTGTATATTCTCACTGACAACGATTGCATCATCGACAACTATACCGATGACTATAAGAGCTCCCAAAAGAGAAATAATATTTATCGAATACCCAAAGTAGTAGATGAATAAAAGACCTATAATAAAAGAGAAAGGAATACCAAGAGCAACTATAAACGCTATACGAAGGTTTATAAGAATAAACATAGAGAAAAAAACAAGTATCAGACCAAACATCATGTTAGAAATAACAATATCTAAACGTTTCTCTATTGGAACAGAACTGTCATGATAAAAATCAAAAATGACATCACTATAGTTTGGAGATATCTTCTCTACATATTCTCTTAACTCTTTCGAGAGATCTATAGAGTTACCCTCCTCTCCTTTTGAGATAACAAGAGTTAAGGTTGAGTTATTGTTATAGGTTGCCATTGTCGAAGTTTGAGGATAGATGATCTCAACTTCTGCTATATCACCTAGCTTTATATACTTAGAATCTATGCTTAAGATACTCTCCTGCCAATCACGAGCATCTGTTTTACCATTGACTGTAGAGATAAAAGCAAAGTTTCCTTTCTCTTCTATGTTACCTATGGGGAAAATATAAGAGAGATTTCTGATGGCGTTTACTACACTAGAGGGCTGAATCCCATAGGCAATTATCTTCTCAGAGTTTACCTTGATTGAGACTTCTTGCTCAGAATCTCCACGAATGGAAATATCACTAATATTTTTTATCTTTGATAGTTTAGACTTGATTTCTTGAGCTCTCTGTGTGAGTTCTCCACGATTTAGTGTCTTTGAAGATATAGAGAGTTTAACAAGTGCCCTATTCCTATCCATAATCACAGCTGTAGGCTCTAGCATATCAGATGGAAGGTACTGTTTAGAGAGGCTTACTGCATCTTTTACATTGTTTAAAACATTGATTTTGTTTGCATTTTCATTGAGGGTGAGTATCATCGTAAATGCACCCGGAGCGATAGTAGTTTCTGTCTTATCTATGCCGTTTATATTAGCAAGTGAATCTTCGATATCACGGACTGCCATCTTATCCATGTTTGAAGCACTAGCTCCACTATATGTCCCTCTAACGCTTACTTTATCAAGTTCTACAGAGGGAAATATCTCTTTTGGAATGTTTATATAAGCATTTATTCCAAGGTAGAGTAAAAAAACTAAAAGTGCATAATTGAGACGACTGTTATTTATAAAGTATTTTAAAAATTTAATCATCTCGTATTATACTTTAGAAATTGTAACGAATACCCGTCCCACTCATAAAACTAAGCCCATTTCTGTTGTTAGTATCTGTCGAAAAATTATAAGATGGCCCCACTTCTAAGTATGCACTCCACCCCTGTTTACTAAACTGCCAATCAGCCCCAATAGGAGTACGAACAACAAAACCCTCATCTTGTCCAAAAGTGCTCCATCTATAACCCATCCCAGCTGAAATATAAAACTCTAAAGGTCTCTCTTTTAAAAAAGTACTATTATCTTTAAAGTCCATTTTCCAGATGTGTAGATCTGCACCCACACCTTCAAGTCCTAATTTTATATCTATGATATGTCCTAGTTGTCCACTTGCACCAAAACCATAATCAGTATCGACCATAGCACCGACTTTAAACTTCCCACTTGAGACATCACTAAAAGTCTCTTTATCAAGAGAGATAAACTCTCCTTGTTGTGCTGCAAGAGATGAGCTCAATGCTAAAATACTCAGTAATGTTAATATCTTTTTTTTCACTATTTTTATCCTCTATTTTATTACAATTTGATTTTTTATTATTTACATAACCTTGGCATTTTAGTATAATCTTGCTTCTAAAAAAGGAAACACTTTGAAAATCAACAAAACTTTTATAACAAACTTTTTCGCAACTCTACTTATACTTCTCTCATTTGGATTGACCCAACTTCATCCTGACGAAGAGTGTATCTTACAAAATATTCTACTTTTTACAGGTCTTTTTGCACTCTCAGGAGCCCTCACAAATCAACTAGCGATTCATATGCTTTTTGAAAGAGTCCCTTTTCTTTATGGTTCAGGTGTAATTCCTCTGCGTTTTGAAGCATTTAAAGAGTCGATAAAAACTCTTATGATGAGTGAGTTCTTTACAAGAGAGCAGCTTGAGAGTTTCTTTGAAAATGAAGAGAAAAAAATAAACCTAGAGCCGATCATAGAAGAGACAGACTTTACTCCAGCATTTGACGCCCTGAGTAAAACTGTGATGGAATCTTCTTTTGGTGGTATGCTTGGAATGTTTGGAGGAGAGTCAGCACTTGAAGGTCTTCGCGACCCTTTCTCTCTAAAAATGAAATCAGCAGTTATCAAGATAGTAAACTCAGATGCCTTTAATGAAACCATGAACAGCCACCTTCAAAGCTCATCTCTAAATGATGATATGCTAAACTCCATAGAGTCAGTTATCGACTCGCGTTTAAATGAACTAACACCACAACTCGTAAAAGAGATGGTACAAAAACTGATAAAAGAGCATCTTGACTGGCTTGTAGTTTGGGGCGGCGTTTTCGGTGGGCTAATTGGATTAGCCTCTTCTTTCTTTGTTTAGTCACTATTTTAAGGGATTTAAATTTTCTTTTTTTAAATTTTACTACATTTTTTTACTACAAATGGTAATAAAAATGCTAAACTTTGATAAAAATTGAAAAATACTTTGCTCCAAAAACTACTCTATTTGGCAAAGTTCAAAATGTTACAGGTCTCGTAGTTGTTTCTAGAACTAGAAGATGAAAGCTTAAATAAAATTAATGTATA
>JAYEJR010000150.1:0-7547 GCA_034660715.1 Campylobacterota bacterium
TTAGCGTTGGTGAGAATAAGTATGCGATGAACATTGCTAACGTACAGAGAATCATTCAAGCGGAAACGCTCACTGACATACCTAACGCGCACGTTCACATAGATGGAATGATGTCTTATGAAGATAAGGTGATAAAAGTTCTTAATTTTAGAAAACTTATAGGTATAGAGACTTATGAAAATGAACTTACAGAACTTTTTGTTACTTTAAAACAAGCACACTCTGCATGGGTTGAAGCTTTAAAACTATCTATTCAAACTGGTGTAAAGTTTACAAAGACACTAGACCCTCATGCATGTGGGCTTGGCAAGTGGATAGATTCTTTTATCGCTTATGATGATCATATTATTGAGATTCTTAATGAGCTAAGTGATTTTCATAAACAGCTTCACTCAACTGGTGGGGTTGCCCTAAATAAGTATGAGGATGATAAAGAAGAGTCTCTACGCATACTTAATGAAGATATAGCGAATATATATTCATATGCTATGTCTTCTTTGGATAAGTTTGTAAATGAATTAAGCCTCGTCGCTAACTCTCTACAAAAGCTTATTATCTATGATAATGATGGAGTACTTTTTGCGATTAAGGTAGATAAAATAGAAGATATAGCACATGTTCAAGAGAGTGAGTTTATAAATGCTGGAGAGGAGCATGATGTAAATGAGTTCTTAGAGTTAGAGGGTGTTTTAGATTTAGACGATATTTTAATCAATGTGATTAAAACAGTAGTATTACCAAAGTAAAGGATTAAGAATGTCAATAACCTATGAAAAAAATGAAGCAAATTTTACATCTGTTATATATGAGGATGAAGTTGTTGCGTTTAGAGACTTTTTACAAGAGAAAGCTGGGGAAGAGTTGGCTTTTAACTTTAAAGAGTGTGAAGACATACACCTTGCAGTGATTCAACTCATAATGGCCTATAAAAAGAACTATAGCTGTAGCTATGAGTTCGGTGGGACAAAAAAACTCTTTCAGACTGTTCTAGAGGGGTTCAACACTAGTGAAAACCATTGTAATTAGTAACCGAAAAGGTGGTTCGGCGAAGACAACAACAGCTGTAAATATTGCCAGTGGCCTTGCTCGACATGGCTCTGTTTTACTTCTTGATTTAGATACTCAAGGGCATGCATCTATAGGTGTGGGTTGTGAACCTAGTGAAAACCTTGGAGTACACTCTATTTTTGATGGATCAACATTGAGTGAGACTTTTATTCCTACCATTCATGATAACTTAACACTCTCTCCTGCTTTAGTTAATTTTGATGTTTATGAGTACTCTGATTTGAGAGGAATACTGAAAAATCGTTTTAAACGTGAGAAGATTGCTGATTTTTTTGACTACTGTGTTATAGATACTCCACCAACCTTTGATGCACTGTTGAAAAACTCTCTTGAAGTCGCAAATAGTGTAGTGATTCCTTTTGTGCCACACCATTTGGGTGTCGTAGCTGTTGGTCAAATGCTCAGAGCTCTTTATCAGAGTGCGAAGTTACAAGAGCGAGAGATTGCCGATGTCTCTATACTTCCTGTAATGTTTAATCCACATATAAATGAGCATAAAGAGTCTGTTGAAAAAGTGAAAACTTCTTTTGGAGTGGAAAAACTTCTCTCACCAATAGGTGTTGATATTAAGCTTGCTAAGCAGTTTGAATCAGGCTCTCCTATTATCTTAAGTGATAAGCGTTCTAAGGGTATGAAAGATTATAAAAAATGTGTTAAAGAACTTGTGAAAAGATTTTAAGAATGGAAGAGAGTAGTAAGTTAAAAATTCTTGTATGCGAAGCTAACCTAAGGGTACTAAACCGTTTAGAGTCATGGATAGAAGCTATGGGTGAAGAGGTAATAGGCATTTCAGATGGTATTAAAGCACTAGAGATTTTTAAATATGAGTTACCTGATATACTCCTTATCTCCCAAGAGTTAAAAAGCATGGGTGGGATAGAGCTTGTAGAAGAGGTGAAAAAGATAGCTCCAAACCAAGCAGTTGTTATGATGATTAGTGAAAGTGATACGATTTTTAAACGTGCAATAGACCTCCAAGTTGATAAATACTTGAACGTACCTGTTGAAGCGGCTCCTCTTTTTCACTCTATAGAGAGTTTGGCACAAGAAAAACTGTGGCATCAAGAGTTTAAAACACAGAAAAAAGTTTTACAAGATTATAAAGATGCAATTGATCTCTCCTTTAGTGTCTCACGACATAATAATAAAGGTGATGTTATTTATGTTAATGACCTGTTTTGTACTACAACTGGCATTAGACATAGTGATGTGATGCAGGGTGTTTTAAATCCTTTAAATAATCCAAATGCTGATATGGAAGTTGTTTGGGATGCTTTAAAGACAGACATGATATATAGAGACAGACAGATATTTAAACTAGAAGACTCTAGTGAAAGAATCATAGATGTTACAGCTGTAGCACTTATGAATGAGACGGATACTGTTTATGAGTACTTAGTGTTTACTGATGATGTTACAGAGATAATTCATACTGCTAGAAAGGTTAAAAACCAAGAGTTAGATTCGAGGTTGGAAAAGATCAATCATGCAAAAGAGTTGAGTAGAGTTGAGGACTCTTTTTTGACTATATTTACACATGAATTAAAAACACCCCTCAATTCGATTATTAATTTTTCTGAGTATGTTGTGAAACACTTAGTAAAAGAAGAGTTTGCTAAAAAAGAGAGGCTTCTCTCTCAGGTTCAAGAGATAAACAGCAGTGGTCACTTTATGCTTCATATGATAACTAACCTTATGGAAGCTATGAAACTAAAAGATTCAATAGTTGAGCTTAATGTTGTTGAAATTGATATAAGTAATACAATTAGAAGTATGCTACAAACAAAATTTAATCATGTTGAAAATATAGATGTTACGGGAAATTTTGACGTAGCGCTTATGATACAGAGCGATGCATCGAGAATCTCTCAAATAGTAGAACACTTACTCTCTAATGCATTAAAGTATGCTTCTTCAAAAGTAAAAGTTACGGTGAATGGTGCAGAAGAGGAATTTGCATTCATTATTGAGGATGATGGAAGTGGCTTTAGTAATACAGAGAATGTATTTAATCTTTTTGAACAGGCAGATTTAAATAGTTTAACAAGAGAGGCTGTAGGTGTTGGAACTGGATTGTTTATTGTTAAACAACTTTGTGATAGAATGGCTTACAAGATAGAACTCTCAAAATCAGAAAAACTTGGCGGTGCTAAGGTGATTTTACAAGGTCCAAAGGATATTAGATAGATGAATGTGCTTATAGTTGATGATAACAAAAACAACAGAATGATTTTAAGTCTTCTTTTAGAGGATTATATGGATGAACACTCAGAGATCTCTTTTGAGATGGATGAGGCTGTTGATGGTTTAGATGCTGTTCGTAAGTGTGATGAGAAGAGTTATGACATCGTATTAATGGATATTATGATGCCAAATATGGATGGGATTGAAGCAACTAAGTTGATTCGCCAAAATCATAAAAAACTGATGATTATTGCAGTCTCTGCAGTTGATGATACACAGAGACAAAAAGAGATACTGAGTAATGGTGCAGAAGATTATATATCAAAACCAGTAAATTCAGACATTTTTAATACAAGAGTTGCAAATTATGTAAGCCTACTAAAATCCAGGACAGAGGGTAGTGAACACCCGATAAGTAACGATAAGAAAATTAATCTATTTACAAAAGAGGTTTACCAGCGTTATATGCACTTTAGTCTCTCAAATGAAGATGCACTTTCAGAACTCTGGGAGTACTATTTACTTGATGGAGAAGAGAACTTCGAGGGATTAAGTGATGTTGTTCGTACTATATTTTCAGTTGGCGAAGTACAAATTAGGTTAAATATAGAGAGTAGCCTTTTTGCTGAAGAGAGTGAAGGTTATAAGTTTTTCACCATTACAAATATAGATGATGTACCCTCTAAAATTATTGAGTTATTGATTAAGAAAAATGAAGTCTCTTGTGAGTATAAAATTGTAGGGGATAAACTCTCTTTCAAGTTAAGGAGAGTAGAAGTTACTGAAAGCTTCAAAGAGATGCCGATTGTTTCCAAGACACCTGTTACTGAAACTCCAGTTATTCAAGAGGAGAACATAGCTTCAACTGTGGAGTACATATCTGCGGAGCTAGAGGTCTATAACTATATTGAAGATGATGATATGGTTGATTTAGAGGAGTATGCGGGGCGTTTAAGTTCTCTAATGCTTATAGTAGGAAGTGGAGATGTATCTGAAGATGAAGCTATAGAGATTTACACTTATATAGAGAAACTTGGATCGATACTCTCTACATATTCTGAAGTTTACATTATCGCCAAATCTTTAAGTGAGCTAGCAGCAGATATGTCAACACATATAGCTGAATTTATACAAAACTCTGAAGCACTTGGGCCTATGTGTGCAGCCTTTAGTAAAGATTTAACAAACTGGATAGAGAAGTCTTTTCATACGGGAGCGCCTAGTGTAGACTTTATGAATGATACTATTGCAGTAAATTGTCAAACGATAGGAAGTATGTTGAAAATGGATGAAGCTCCTGCAGAGGGTGATGACTTTGATGATATATTTGATTTTTAGGGAGAAGAGCGATGTATAAGGTAAATGTAATGAATCCATGTAGCTGTTTTATCAAAAATGGTTTTGTAGATATTCAGGACTTCCCTACAAAAGAGGAAGCAAAAAATGAAGCGGATTATTTAATAAAAATTATGAAGTCAAACTTTTGTCAAAAACATGAGTTTTCAATGATAGAACAGTTTGGCTCGTTTACTATCTATACTAAACCAAGAAGTTAAAGCTTAGAGAAATATCTCTATAGCTCTAGCTAAGTCTTCTTTTGTGTCAATCCCAAAACCTGTACTTGCAACTTTTACCATAGTGATCTTTTTTTGATGGTAAATAGCACGAAGTTGTTCTAGTTTTTCTATATCTTCTATAGGAGCATCTTTAAGAGAACAGAACTCTTTTAAGCTTTTTTTAGAAAAACCATATATTCCGATATGCCCAAAATACTTAGCTCCTCCACCTTGGTTATAAGGAATTGCTGAACGAGAAAAGTAAATCGCATTATCTGTATCATCTAAAACTACCTTTACAAGATTAGGGTCTTGTGCAGAGTCTGCATTTATTGCATTGTAACAACTTCCCATTATAAATGGTTCATTGTTTTCTTGCAGCATACGAAGTTTTTTCATTAGAGACTCGACTACATCTGGTTCTATAAATGGTTCATCAGCCTGAACGTTTATGATAAGTTCGTTATCGTCAAGTTCTAATATAGTGGCACATTCATGAATACGATCCGTCCCACTCTTATGGGTAGTAGAAGTCAACATCGCTTCTATACCATGTTCTTTACAAATTTTTATGATTTTCTCATCATCTGCGGCAACTACTACTCTATCTAAATGCGCAACGCGTTTTGCAGTACGAACCACCATAGGTAATCCACCAATATCTGCAATAACTTTTTGAGGAAATCTTGTTGAAGCTAAGCGTGCAGGAATAATAATCATTTAATGCCTTTAAGTTATAATTGCAATATTATATCAAAACATATAAAAATGAGGCTTTACTTCTAATGCAACTTTTTCAACCAGAATCAGGTTACTATTATAACTCTGACTCTCTTTATCTTCATGACTTTATCAACCGTTTAAACCCTAAGGGAAAAGTTCTTGATGTTGGTGCAGGCTGTGGTATAGTAGGGTTACTCGTTGCTCGGGATAATCCTAAGGTCTCAATGGAAGCAGTTGAGAAGCAGGATGTTTTTATAAACTATGCACAGAAAAATGCTGAGGTAAACACCATTGAGTACAAACTATATAGATCAGACTTTTTAGACTTTGAGTCTAAGCATAAGTATGACTATATCGTTTCAAATCCTCCATATTATCCTGAAGGAACACGCAAAAGTAGAGACGAAATACTTATAAACGCCAGGTATAACTCCTCTTTACCTTTAGATGATTTTTTTAAAAAGGTATCGCGTTTACTGAAGCCTCATTCTCATTTTGTTTTTTGCTACGATCCTGTTGTCTTTGGAGATATCTGTATCGCTCTTGAAAAAGTAAAGATGCGCGTAGTTGATGTTCAGTTTGTACATGCAAGAAGTGATAAAAGTGCATCCTTAGTGATGATTCATGCAAGAAATGGCTCAAAGTCTATGATGAAGGTACAAGAGCCTCTTATCACTTTTGAAGGTGACGAGTATACAGCCAAGACTAAAGAGATATATGAGAATGCAAACACAGAGAGTATAAAATGCCAATTGTAAAAAAAGAGAATTATCCTTATGCCTTTAATACAGATGCTTGTAGCAGTTGTGAAGGAAGATGTTGTACTGGAGAGAGTGGTTATATCTATGTCTCAAAAAATGAAATCTATGCAATAGCAGAGTTGTTAAATCTCAGTGTTAATGATTTTGGAGTAAAATATCTTTACAAAAATAACTATAAGTACTCTATCAAAGAGAATAAAGTAGACGACTCATATGAGTGTGTATTTTATGATAGAGAGAGTAATGGTTGTAAAATTTATGAAGCTCGTCCATCTCAATGTATCTCTTTCCCATTTTGGGACTATTTTAAAACTAGAGTTGATGAGTTAAAGCAAGAGTGCCCAGGAATAGTAGATGATGTATAGATATATTTTCCCAATACTAATTGGACTTCTTTTTGTTTCATGTGTAGGAACCCAGCCAAAAGTTCTCAACTCTAATGCCAAATCTTTTGCTGAGGAAGATACTTACATCCTCTTTGCACTTAGAGCAGAACAGATTAAAGATAACAAATCAGCTTCAGAACTTTTCGAACTTCTGTATAATAAGTCAGATAAAAAAGAGTACCTATATCGCTCACTAGAAAATGACTTGATAGCTAAGAGAAACGAAGAACTTATAAAAAGAGTTGATGCTTTGTCGCTGGATAGTGTATACGATGCAAAACTTATAAGATTAAAAGTAGTAGCACTCTTTGAGCTAAACAGACTTGATGAAGCTATAGATCTGAGTGTATCACTCTCACATAAAACACAAGAACCAAATGATTACCTTTTAACAAGTGATATTTATATTAAACGCCAAGAGTATGACTTAGCTGTAAGATATTTAGAGAGTGCTTATGCTAAAGAGAACAATGAAAAGATTTTAGATAAAATGTCAATAGTATTGTATGTAAACCTAGGGAAGAAAAAAGAAGCGATAGCTCACCTAGAGACACATTCACGTATGCTTGGGTGCTCTCAATTAGTATGTGGTAGATTGATAGGTTTTTATAGCAATGAAAATAATGTAGAAGGACTTCTTTCTACATATCTCAGACTATATGAATTAGATAAAAACCCAGAAGTAGCTAAAAAGATAATACAGATTTATTCATACAAGAGAGACTATAAAAATTTAACAGAATTTTTAGAAACATCAAACAGTGATGATGAAGTGCTTTTACAGTTATACTCTTCAACTAAAAACTATGCAAAAGCATTTCCTTTAGCTGATAAGTTGTATGATGAAACATATGATATAAACTACTTAG
>JAYEJR010000151.1:0-4209 GCA_034660715.1 Campylobacterota bacterium
TAGTTAAAATATGGCTTCTAAACGCTTTACCACGTTTAACTTGACCATTTTTCTTAACTTTAAAACGCTTAACAGCGCCTTTTACCGATTTCATTTTTGGCATCGATAATCCTTTAAGTAAAATTCTCGCTTCTAACATAGGTTAGAATTAAGAGTGGCATTATACCCAAATTTTGTTAAACTTTAGCTACAATGGCCTTATGAATTCAATAAACCATATAAAAAATGCCCTAAAAGAGCTAGATGACGAAGTACAAAAGATACTTTTAGACTGGAATATTCCACTCAATGAAAAAGACAATCTAATGCTTCCTATACTACAACAAAAAAAAGTACTAGACCAAACACTCGAAGATTTGACATACTTAAAAGAGCATCCACCAACTCCAAATCAGCCTTGTGGAATTTCAAAGCATAGGGAAGACTAACTGGCGTTTAATACTTTTACTTTTAAAAGTATTTCACTCTTCTCTTTAAAGTCTATGTGAATTAGATAGAGTTCTTTCTTACTATCGTTTGATTTGTATACTCTAAAACTTTTTACACTCCCAAGTTCATCAACCACAAACTCACTATCAGAACCTAATGGATACTCTCTAAACTCATTAAGTGATTCTAATCTATAGAGTTTATCCTCTTTTACAAGATATGCTACATAAGGATTTATTCTTTCATGAATAGAGTTTGATGTTTGTAAAAAAACCACATCCTCATCTTTTTCTTGATTGAGTATCTTAACAGTAGAGTTTGCATCTAGTTGTTGTGCCATGCTAAAGTCTAAATAGATTACTTTTTTAAGAAGCTCTATTTTAGAAACTTTTTGAATCTCTTCCTCAAATACCTGATTAGATTTGTTGAGTCCTGCATAGCTCTTGTATAAAAAAAGCATCACGATACTTAAAATCACGATAGATATCAGTAGCTCTATGAGAGTAAAGGCCTTTCTCATTGTACTCTTACCCGTATTACATCACCACTAAACTCTTCCGTTTTTATGTGTGTCCTACCTATCTCAAAGATGATACCTGTACTTGCTGTTATCTCTTCATCTTCACTCTCTTCAAGTTCATTAGTATCTATAACTTCTAGCTCTTCATAGAGTATCTCTGTCTTCATAGCTTTGAGTTTTCGTCTCAAATCACTCTCAAGATCAAACTCTTCTACAAGTCTAAGCATATCTATTCTACTATCTTCAAAAGCATATTTTTCACTGTTTGAGAGTAAAAATGAGTTGTATTGATTGGTTTGTATCATCTGTTTTAGTTGAAAGAGTTTGTTACTTGAGTCACCTCTCATCTGAAGTAGTGCGGCTATCACTATAGAAACTATCATCACTGCAACCATAACTTCTATCAGGGTAAAAGCACTTCTGTAAGTTGCGTGGCGTTTAGGCATGACCTAAACCGATACGTATCGCTTCATCTAAAGATGTCTCACCATCAAGTAACATCTGTGAAAGTTGTAAGGAGATAGTTTTGAGACCATCTTTTTCAAGCTGTGTCTTTATAGTGTGTTCATCTGTTGTAGTTTTTAAAAGCTCTTTAATAGAGTCGTTCATAACAAGTAGCTCACCTATAGAGCGACGTCCTGAAAAACCACTATAGTTACAAGATTTACAGCCATTTGCTTTATATATCGTTGCATCTTTTGGTACACCATAGTCATCTGCAAACTCTTCTGCTATCTCATCTTCTTCTTTACACTCTTCACATAGAACACGTACTAAACGCTGTGCAAGGATTCCTAAAAGAGAGGAGCTAATCAAAAACGGTTCGACATTCATATCTGCTAAACGCGAGATAGTAGCTGCCGCTGAGTTTGTGTGAAGTGTTGAGAAAACTAAGTGTCCAGTAAGTGCAGCACGAACAGCTATAGCAGCTGTCTCTTCATCACGAATTTCCCCTATCATGATAACATCTGGATCTTGACGAAGGATAGAGCGAAGTGCCGCTGCAAATGTAAGCCCTACTTTTTCATTTACTTGAATCTGAGCGATATTATCAGACTTATACTCAACTGGATCTTCTACCGTTATGAGGTTTTTGTGAGGCTCTTCCACTTCTCGTAAAAACGAGTGAAGTGAAGTTGTTTTACCAGAACCTGTTGGACCTGTTACAAGAACTATACCGTGAGAAGAGCGAAGAAGTTTTTTCACATCCCCTATAAGTGAGTCGTTAAATCCAAGTTCTGTTATTTGAGGTATCTGAGAACTCTGCATAAGTAGACGCATAACAACACGTTCACCATAAAATGTAGGAAGGATAGAGACACGAATATCTAGAACTTCTCCCGCTATCTTTATCTGTGTTCTTCCATCTTGAGGGATACGTTTCTCAGAGATATCTAGATTTGATATAACCTTGATACGACTTACTATAAGGCTTACAACCTTCTTGTCTAGGTCTGCGTTTTTAGTTAGCATTCCATCTACACGAAAACGTACTTCCCCTTTTTTCTCTTGTACTTCTATGTGGATATCAGAAGCTCTTTTTTTCACTGCCTGATAAAAAAGTGCATTTACAAACTTGATGATAGGAGCGGACTCTTCACTCGTTAAGATATCTGAAGATGTACGTAAAAAGTCAGTTAAAGAGATATCCTCTTCACTCTCCTCTTCATCAGAGTCCTCTTTCATAGTCTCTATCGCTTTATCTGTACGAAGTTCTAAGAAGCGGTTATAAAGTCTGTCATAAGAGTCTTCACTTAACATATAGAGAGGATACTCGTTTTCTAGTTTAGTGTAGTAGTTACTCGCTTCAGAGAAATGATGTTCGCACACAAATGCTGCTACTTCCCCATCAAGTTGACTAAAGAGCAGATAGTTTTTTACACTTATGTCTGTGACTAACTCTTCAGGTTCATATACTTCTAGTTTAAGATTATGTATAGGCTCTAAATCTAGCATTATTTTTCGCTTTCTACTTTAACATTAGTCTCTTCATAAATACTTGTTGTATCTTCAATAGCCTCTTCAACACGTCTCTCTTCTAACTCTTGAATCGCTTTTTTAGAATACTCTTCTTGTATTTTTGAAAGGACACCAAGGTCTTTTTGTAACTGAGATAAATTCTCACTTTTATCTATAACATAAGGAGTCAAAATAACTACAAGGTTATCTTGTTCTTCTTTTTTAGAAGTTGAAGAGAACAACCATTCCCCAATCCATGGTATCCAGCCTAGTATAGGAAGTCTACTTACTGTTTCTCTCTCGTAAATTTTGACAAGCCCACCGATGATGATACTCTCACCATGTGCAAGTATAGCTTGGGTTTTAACCTCTTGCTTTGATGTTACTGGTTGTCCTGTTGCATTGTTAGAACCATCATCTAAAACATTTTCTAAAATAGCTTCAACATCTAGAGTTACCTTATCATTTGAAGAAACAAGTGGTTTTATTTTAAGAGTTAAACCAACATCTTCACGTTTAAAACTACTAGTAACCCCTCCACCAAGAGTTGAACCGGTCACGGTTCCTGTAGAAATAGATATAGTCTTACCAACATAGATAGAGGACTCTTTGTTATTTACACAAAGTATAGATGGATTACTTACAGATTTTGATGCACCATTTTCTTCTAGAAAATCCAGTGTAGCACCAAGAGCGAAAGCTTTTCCACTATTCGTTCCAGTAGTTCCAATCGCTGCAAGAACAGCTTCAGTAGCGGTTTTTGTTAAAGAAGCTGAACCAAAGTTAGCACTCATAGCATAAAGTCCAGAAGCAGTTACATCACCCATTGAGAGACCATATTTTATCCCTATATCTGAGCCATCATTTTTATTTATCTCGATTATTCTCGCTTGAACATACACTTGATACTTCTCTTTATCTAACTCGTCTATCACAACCTTTACACCTTTTAAAATTGAAGGTTCACCAATAGCGATGATGGCGTTTATCTCTTCACTTGATGAGATGTTTGGCTTGAGTGATGGATCCGCAAACTTCTGTTTTGCGATGATATCATTAAGTGTTGCTGCTACTGCTTTTGCATCAGAGTTTTTCAATGGATATATCTGTATACCATTACTCGCATGAGACTCTACATCGAGAGTTTTTATAAGAGCTTCTATCTCTGCGACATTATCTTTCACACCTATTACTATAAGTGCATTAATATTATCATCTAAGATGATTTTCACTTGTTCTGAAGCAACTTTAGCATTAAAAATAGACTTACTTATCTCTACAAGTCTTGTTTGTAGTTTTTT
>JAYEJR010000151.1:4309-55337 GCA_034660715.1 Campylobacterota bacterium
CGTTTTACTTTAAACCCTACTATCTTTCCAGCTTTTTTAAGTGGTCCTATCGCTATATCTTTCCATATCTGTGAAGGGTTTTTTGAGTAGCGTCTTATGTCTTCTCTGGTTACCTGCTTCTCGTCGTCACTCTCTGAAGTAGTGCTATTTTTATTGACCTTTTTTACTACATCATTAAGTTTGCTTTTTCCCTCATCAAGAGCTAAAACATACTCTTTACCTGCTTTAGTAAATATAACCTGGTTTAGACCTATCTCTTTAAGTTTGTAACCTTGATAGCTCTCACCAACCTCTATAATCTCTGTCTTTTTAGGAGAAGCTTTTTTTGCAAGAATCGCAAAACCATGAAACTGACTTCCATAGAGTCCTTTTAAAACAAGGCTATTTATACTATAGGCTTTACTCTTATCTTTTTTCACAGTAGGTGCATCAACTACTTTTGAGTGCACTAACATGTTTGAGAACTGCACTCTTTGATACTTAGCTTGGTAAGATTTCTTGGCATTTAGTTCAACACCCTCACTTGGAAGGTACCACCACACTATAAGTGAGATGATTTTAGCGACTAGAAGTAGTACTAGTAATTTTCCTACAGTTGCGATGAGTTTAGTATTAGAAAGTTTTTGCATAAACATACTCCCCATCTTCATCTTTTTTCATCATTCTTATTGTCTTTTTATACTTCGAGAGCATCACTTTTGATGGTTTAACGACTGCACTTAGTTCTCTATCTAAGATGTTAAACGCCACCTCTGCATCACCAAAATCACCCTCAGCACTTGCACTCACAACCAATGGATTTAGTATACTATATGTAAGTTCTACTCTATCTATTTTTGAAGGTACATATGTCTCAACTAATGAAGAGAGGCTTAAATCATTTAGAGTTAGTGAGTTATAAAAAAGGAGAAGAGTAACATCTGCTTCAGCGACGATAGCACTCTCAACCCCCTTTGTACTTAGCTCTAAGTTTTCTATATTAAGTGTTAAAAATCTATCACCCAGTGTCTCGTTTGAGATAACAACATCAAATTTTTTAAGATTCTTCTCCACTAAAAAGTAAAAGCTTTTTTTCGGTGTAAACGCCACAAGAGCAAGAACAAAGAAGAGAGAGAAAGCGAAAAATATTAAGAGTTTTTTTACCATTTTATCTCCATTCTTAGACTTGCTTTTGTCTCACTAAGTTTTTTTATTTTTAGTTCAGTTATATTGTATGAGCCATTAAGAACTTTTCCCATTAAAGAGTTAAGAGCTTTTGTGTCCATACCTTTTGAACTGATTCTAACAGATGACTTTTCATGTTTTACTTCTAAAGATGCTGATTTGAGTGAGCTCTGAGAGAGGATTCTATCTATAGCTCTTTTAGTTTTTTTCTTGTTCGCATAGACTGCTTTAAGTGAGCTAAGTTCAACAGCTAGTTTTTCGCTGGTCTCATAAAGCTCACTCTCCTCTATCATATCTGTCTTCATGCCACTTAGAGTAAAAAACAAAAATGCTATCACAACAACTAAAAGTGCTCCAATGTGAAGTGGATTTATCTGATTCATATCTTCATCTCCACTCTCATAGTTTCACCTTTTAAAGAACTTTTATACTTTACACCCTTGGCGTTTAGCTGATTGTTGATGGCGTTTAGGCTTGCTTTGTCTACTCCATCTATAGTTACACTTAAGAGATTGTTTTTGTACTCTATGAGTTTTATTTTTTGATTTGACTTTAGCTTGAGTGTTAAAAAGTACGAGATGCGCTCTCTAAACTTTACACCTCTTTCATGAACCTTTGAGTACTTACTAAGTGAAGACTTGTTTTGAAACATCGTAGACTGAAGCTTGTACTTAGAAAATAGTTCCTCTTTGGCTTCGATGATTGCATCTTTTTTACTACTAGTGATAAATATCTCTACTATAAGTATAAATGCTAAGAGAGTAAGTATAGCTCCTATCTTATAAAGGCTACTATTATCTACTATATGTCCAAACTGTTGCAGTTTTATCGTATGTTTTGAGAGCTTGATGTCATCTAGATTTAACTTCTCTTTCTCACTTATCCATGCAGATGGTGCTAAAACTAAAAGCTCATCTTTTATGTACATACACTGCTTCTCGTTGATACAAAAAGCTGATGAGAGCTCTTTAAACTCACTCTGAGCGAAATGCACCGATGCGATATCAGTAGAAGAGATGCCCTTTTGTGCAAGTAGTGATAGTATCTTCTTATCTTCATAAGCAAAAAGCATAAACTCTTCACCATTTTTATATGCTGTATAGGAGTAATGCCCCTCTGGTAGAGAGTCTTCAAAGATAGATGGAAGAAGTTTTTTCACTTCTCTTACACTTTTTACAGGCAGTGACATCTTCTTCACCCAGTATAGAGAAGGGGAAAGAATGATGTTTATCTTTTTTGATTTGTTGTGAGAGAACTCTTCACTTGATGAAGGGTCTAAAAAGAGAGCAGTTGTAGCTCGTTTAAAGTTCATAAACAAAATTCGATCCCTTTTTTTCTTTTATATCGTACTCAAACTGTATGGTTGAGTGACTATCATCTCTTCTCATATCTATCTCTACTAAAACTATTGGTTCAAAAAAACTAGTCTTGAATTTTTTAAGTCTCTCTAACTCACTATCATCTAAGTTTAAAGAAGCATCATCTGTATAAGCACCTGCATTAGAACTCAAGAACTCGGCTCTTTCAGGTGTCGCACTAAGAAGAAGTTCCCAAACTTCAGTTGTTGCATAGTTCAAATCTATACTTATATTTTTATCTTGAGTAAAATAGAAAAGGTTATCGAAGTCTATCTTCTCAAGAGAGTTGTCGTTATATTCCTCAGCATAAAAATCGTTTATCTTCTTTAGATGCTTAGCTGAAGCTATATAATCTCTAAACAGGTAAGGATTCTCTTCAAAAATCGCACTATTATAGCTATTATCTTCTTTAACTCCGCTCACACTATCAAACAATATCTCAAGATATTGACTATTTACCATCTTATTGTTTAGATAATCCACAAAGGATTGTGTAGTGTTTGCATCAAGCTGTGCAGGATTGAACTTTGCACGAGCACTTTGAAGTTTTAAAACTATCTCTAAACCAGAACTCTCAAATGGAATAAATGAAGCTGAAGAGAGTAAAATATAGAGTTCGTCACTTGAGTTAGAATCTGCAACACGAGCCACATCTGGAGAGCTCTTTAAGATGTTTAAAACATCCTCTATAATGATGCTACTTTGATACATAAAGTTCTCACTCTTAAGTATCTTTGATGCATCATTTATCTGCTTTAGTCCAACACCTATGGCAACTGTTATGACTATAACAAACATAAGAGTTATCAGTAGTGCAATGGCGTTTCGTGAAGAGTTTTGCATCAACTAATACTCATCGAGAAGATAGGAAGCAACATAGCCGCAACGATAAAACCTATACTCCCACCCACAAACAGCATAAGTGCAGGCTCAAGAAGAGTTAAAAGCAGAGATATTTTGTCTCTGTTTTCTTCAAAGTAAAGCTCTGATACATTTGTTAGAACATTCTCTAATTGAGAAGTCTCTTCCCCAAGTGCTATAGACTGTACAAAAGCATTATCTATTTTTGTACTTGACTCACTCAGTGCTTTTGAGAGAAGTTTTCCTTCTACTACTTTCTTACTTGCCCCTACAAAAAGCTCTTTTATAACTCTGTTGTTTAGGATGTTCGCACTTAAGTTAATAGTCTGAACAAAAGGAACTCCAGAGCGAGTAAGAAGTGAAGCTATGTAAGAAAAACGTGCTAGCTCGCTCTTAAGAGCTATAGCTCCAAAAAGAGGGAGAGTCAGCATAAACCTATCAACTCCATAAGCAAATGCATAAACTTTCTTCTTGAGTGTCATGAAAACAACTACACCTATAAATATAGTCGCTAACATAAGTTGAAAATTACTAGAGAAAAACTCTCCTGCAGCGATAACAAACTGTGTCGGCATTGGTAGTTCTTGATCCATACTCTCAAATATACCTGTTATTTGAGGAACAACGAAGGTAAGCATAAACGCTATCATCACTAAAGAGATGATAATCATAAAAGAGGGATATGCAAAAGCACCCTTTATCTCTTTGTGGATTCTATCTTGCTCTTTTAAAAAACGCGAGAGCTCAAGAAGTACTTCATCAAGTATCCCACCACTCTCACTTACCTTGATAGACTCTTTGAAAAAGGCTGGCAGTTCTACTATGGTCTGTGCTTCAAGCGCTGAGTAGAAGTTTTGTCCCTCATCAAGATGTGTGCTTACAGTAGTTAAAAAGAGTTTCATCTTTTTGTTTTTTTCATAGTGAGTCTGAACGATTTTAAGGGCTGCGACTATAGAGATACCCGAGCGGATATACATAGAGAGTTCACGAGAGAGTGAAGCTAACTCTTTTGGTGGTATCTTGTACTTACGGGAGATGTCAAACTTCTCATAAAAGGCAGGGGTATCTTCATCAAGGGACTGATAGATGACACCAATAGCCTTAAGTTTACTTCTGGCTTCATTGTGGTCAAGGGCTTCTACTCTATCACTAACCTTTTTTCCCTCTGCGTTTATACCTTTATACTTAAATATCATTGCATCACTTCTTGTGCTATCTTTTCTTTCTCTTCTACTAAGTCTTCTAGAGAATCATAAACTAGTGTTTGCTCAAAGTAGGTTGTATAGTCATATACTTTTTCATTATAAGCAACTATCATCTGTTGTGAAACTCCATTTTTCGATGTTTCAAAGGAGAAACATACACTCTCTTGAACATCTTCTTCATTAAAAAAGACTGGTTTTTTGCTCTCAACTATGCCTTGAAGAGTATCGTAACGATACACCTCAACACTCTCATCAAAAAAGCTCTCTATTGTTGTCACCTTAGAACCATCCACATAAACTCCACATTCACTACAATCATCCAGACATAAGAGTCTTGCACTTCTTGCATCATCTTTAGTAAAAGATATTAGGTACTCTTTTAGATTTTTAAAGCTTGGTGTGAACTTCTCTTCACCTACAGTTTTTAGTTTACTAACAGCAAGAGTATAGACAACTCCTATGATCATTATCACTATCATAAGTTCTATAAGAGAGAAGGCTTTTCGCAAGTGAACTACTTACACTCGCTCATTTTTATATCTTTAGACTCATCTTTACCGCCCTCTTTCTTGTCAGCAGCGAGTGAAATAAGCTCTATAGCTCCATCATCATTGATATAGATAAACTCCTGACCCCATGAATCTTTTGGCATTTTTCCATCTTTAAAGTAAGAGTCATCCTCTGTTAAAAGTTTAAGTCCCTCTTCTGTTGATGGATAGATACTATTTTTTATTTTGTACATATCAAGTGCACCGTTATAGATAGACTTCATTTGAACACATACTAAATCGCGTTTAGCCTCTTCACCCTTACCAGTAAGACTTGGCATAACCATAGCTGCAAGCAACCCAAGTATAACGATAACTATCATAAGTTCTATAAGTGAGAACCCTTTTTTAAAACTTCTTTTTTGCATATTTTTTTGCATTAGAATTGCCTTTGATTATTTTAATTAATTATTATAGTGAAAGAAAGTTACGTTTTGGAAATAGAGGGTTTAAAAAAGGGGAATAACTGTTTGTTACCAATCTAGAGCTTGGAAGCGAGCTATGCTTCTATATTACCAGAGTTAACTCCAATATATATAATTGTTCCTAAAAAAAAAGCTATTGTTGCCATTACTAGTAATTCCATCACAAATCCTTTAAACTTTTGATTTTCTTTTTAATGTTTTTATCTATCATAATGATTGATACTGTTAACACAATTATAGCAATTATATCACCTATAATTTTCACATCAGATGCCATCTCATAATTATTTATCAACCAGCTAATTAAACCAATTGCAGTAAGTACTATTATGCCAAGCCAAACTTTTAAATAATTCAATTCTTCTTTAATCTCATCTATTTTTGCCATATCATCATTATAACATAATCATTATTTTGTTTTAAGTGAAAGGTTTGAAAAGAATTACTGTGTTTTGAATATTGAGTCACACCTCGGGAGAGATGTGACTAGAATAGGGAATGAGCTAAAGAAAGTTACGTTTTGGAAATAGAGGGGTTAAAGAGGGGAATTCTATTTGTTCCCAAGCAGGAGCTTGTAAACGAGAATAAAACTATTTTTTCTCATTCATAAGTTCATAACTACTGTAAACAACTGCAAAGAGTGCTATTGAAAGTGCTATTGAAAGTGCTATTGCTTCTATACTCATCTTACATATCCTCTAGTTCATTAATTTTTCTGTGCATTACTTTTGCCAATGTCATAAATATTATCGCCAAGACAACAATTGTAATCACACCTAACCAAAAAGTAAAATCTAAAATATTATTTTGAAAAAGTCTAACAGTCCCACTAATATCACCCATTAAAAGTGCAGTAATGAGTGCTAAATAAACTTTTAATGCACCAATATACTCTTTTGCTTTATCTATATTTGCCATATCACCATTATATCATAATCATTATTTTGTTTTAAGTGAAAGGTTTGAAAAGAATTACTGTGTTTTGAATATTGAGTCACACCTCGGGAGAGATGTGACTAGAGAAATGCAGTTTGTTGACGACTAATGATTAATCTCCTCAATATAAATAAAATGCTTGAGCGGCTTCTAGAGAAGTAAACATGTAGTTAATATCACCCATACTTTCTCCAGCACCTTCTACTCTCTCACAATTATTGCTAGAGTTTAGTTGATAATAGTGACTTATCATAAAGTAAGGTTCCGATTCTATCATAAAGTCATATGTTTCACCCATACATTCACCTTGATAGCTTGTGGTTATTTTATTTCCATCGACGACATAGGTCACAGCAAATGTATTCCCAGCTTCTTCACCTTCAATACCTGTTATATTTACATCAGTTGCATTAATAACTTTAATCTCACTGATACTTCTAAATATATCACCATTATCATTTTTTTCGAAGTAAACTTCATATACTGTTCTACCTGTTAAGTCTCCATCTCCATAGTCAGCAGGTACATTTTGGGGATATGTAGCTACAGTACTAACTTCAAATGGTACATCAGACTCTTCGATACTTTGTAATTGAGTTGTACGATCTCCTACTGTAGCTACTTCTGTTTTTCCTATACCTCTACAAAACACAGTGCTTTGTTCTTTGTTAGTTAACAGCTCTGCAGTTAAGACATTGTTGATTCGTATACAGTCATTCGCAGTTCCATACGGAACTGTAATCCCTGTACTTACATCGACTAGAGTCATATTGTTCTCAAGTGATCCATCTACAGTTGTAGAGATGTTACCATCTCTATAGAATGTCGTATTTGTTACATAGCTATACTCTTCGTTTAAAGTCATCTCTATTGGGCGTAAAACATACCCATCAGCAAATGTCCAGTTGCGTAAGACTGGTACTGTTCTATCTAATTCAGTGATTGCCCTATTTACTCCATCATAGTTTAAATCATAACTAATCACTGTTTTGCGATCAAGTTCACCACCTATAAACTCCATTTTAGTTCTTGTAAGTTGACCTTCCACACTATAATCATTGTATTCTTCTATATAGTATGTTGGATCACTTGGATCTATAAAAACTCTTTTGTTAAAAGCTTTTGATTTTTGGAAACTATAATCTGTAGTGTTTATTCGTGGCATAGCAACTGCTGGCGTAGATACCTGATGATCTATATCCACAGAAAGTTCATAAAAGCTCAAACCATCCAACACACTTGCATCTACTGCTACTAAAGCATTCCACTCAGTTGTAAATGCACTAAACTCTTCACCAAAACGAATTTCATCCGTTATCGCATCTTTGTTTGCATCAAAATAGCTAATAAACTGAGTTTTTGCCGCTTCATTAAAGAAGTGTACAACTCCACCACTACCAGCTTCAAAGAAGTCACCATAGAGAATCTCTCCACCCTCTTCTACAAAAGCCATATTATATTTAGATTCATAGCCTTGGTAAGTTGGTTTTGTGACAAGAGCACGTGTGAAATTATCTGTTGTACCGTTACCTATTATAATCTCGTATGTTCCAGCATTAGCATTAAGTACTCCTCCATTTGCATCTACAATGATAAGTTTTCCATCGGCTCCAAATGCCAACCCACCATCTGTAAATCCATCGTTAGAATATATTTTACCACTTGAGCCATCATTAGCCGCTATCACTCCCTCAAGAGAAGTAAACTCACTACCAGTACCTGAAGACCAGTCTTTTGCAACTTCACCCCAAGTACTTACTTGGTCTGTAGTTCTTAGATATGCAAATTTATGTATCTCTGCATCAGTAACAAAGCTTGATCCTTTTTCAGTGTTAAAATCCGCTATAGCCACTGTGCCCAAATATTTAATATTTGATACACCATTAAGAGTAATGGTAAAGTCTGCATTATACTCCGCATTATCTGGTCTACCAGAATTAGGATCAACTACATAATCTCCATTTTCATCGAGCATGTATTCTTCCCACCACCACTCTCTAACTTCATCTTCTGGAGAAAAGTTAGATATACTCATACCTCTTAACTCTAAAGATGCTACAAAGGTTTCTGTTACTGGTGGAGGGGTTGATGAACCATAAGCATCCCCTTGAGTAAAATAAAATTTAGATGCAGAAATAGGATTCACTGTGTTCTCAACACTTACATAATTGTCTGATATCGCTAGTTCTAAAGTAAATACTCCACCATTTGATAATGTAAATGTAACAGAATTACCTTCATATGTAACGGTTCCATTACCGTCATAATCACCATATTTATCAACTCCTGAATAAGTCATTACAGTTGCATCCGCATTAAAACTCCACTCTTCTGTTTTGTTTGGGTCATCTGGATTATTTTGTTCTGGATAAAGTTTCTTGTTACTCAAAAAGGCTTGAATTTGGTTAGCAGGTGTCAAGTCAGCTAATGCCTCCATAACATCATTAATACCTATAGCATTTAAAGATGGGTTATGAAACGGCTTAAATTCTTCACTTACTTCATTAGCCCAACCTCTATACACAACAGGAGTTGCATCATCTGCCCCTTGATACATCGTCACAAATTGACCACTCTCATCTGCATAAGCTTCAGTAGTAATGTTAAAAAAGATTGCAAGTTGCGAAGTTCCTGGTAGCATTTTTGCTTCCCATGTTCCAGCTGTTCCTGCAGTTCCAACAAGTATCGTTTGTCCGTCAGAAGTGTTTGTAGGTTTTGACACCTGAGATAAAGAGCCACTTGAGCCTTCAACTAATGTTCCAGTAAATGGTTCTGCAATAGTAACACCACCATCTTCATCACCAACTACCCACCAGTTATCGCCTATCATGCTTCTATCGTTTTTTTCGATATATTTTTCTAATGATGCTATGACATCCATATTTCCTGCTTCGTTGTTAGCATACTCAACACCATCAAGTTCATAACTTTCACTATTGTTTCTAAATGCAAACTGAGTTAACTTTGCACCCTCACTAAATGTCACATCACCAATCCCTTCGATGCTTTTAGTATTTCCACTAATATCTTGAGAACTTACAATTTTAACTTCTGCATTATAAACAGGCACATTTAAAATTGTGTCATTGTCTGTCAATGTAAACGAAGAAGCTGATTGAGTATCTCTAAGTATCCAAGAACCATCTTTTAAGACATATCTTACATCATCCGACTCTCTATCAACTAATCCGGAACTACCTATATAGTAAACTTCGCGTTTATTTACAAAGTTCATATCTTCTCCAAAAAGACTACTATATAGCTTCACTCCAGGACCATTTCCATCTACATCTGAATCATACTCATACTCATACCATCCAGTAGGAAGAGTAAATTGTGTAGTTGGGTCAACTACAACTGGAATATTATCCACTTCATCTTTAATAGCTTTTGCTTCTTCAAGTAGTCCAGCAATGATAGCTGCTTGTGCAGTACCTGTTGCATAGAAACCCTCTAGTTTTATTTTTTGCGCATCTGCCGCATCTTTTGCTGCATTTGCCGCTGTTTCATTTACAGCTGTTAATGCGCTACTTGCATCTGAATAAGCTGAGTTAATTAATCCTAGTGATGTGCTTGCATCGTTATAAGCTTTAAGAGCTATCCCAGCTGAAGCATTTGCATCAGCAAATTTTGCTTGTGCATCTGAGTATAAAGGATTTCCCGCAATTGTTCCAATAGCCATCATATCTGCAGCAATCGCATCTCTAATTGTTGTCCCGCTATCATAAAGAGTTTGAGACGCATTTTTTGTGCCATTAACATCTGCTACGATAACTACAATTCTATCTATCTTCACTTGTAGTGCGACTTGAGCTGCCACTGCTAACTCTGCATCCGCTTTTACTTTATAAGCGTCTGCTAAAGCTGATGCCGCTACTGCTGCTTGTGTTGCTGCAACTTCTTTTTGCTCCAATGCAAAGCTTGAGTTACTGTCTGATAGTTCTGCCAACACCACTGCATCTTTTGCATCGCTAGCTGCATTTTCAGCTGTTGTTGCATTTCCTTCAGCTGCTGTATATATATTTGCAATCATACGTGTTTTATTTGCATCATTGTAGGCATTATTCATATGAAATCTTGCCATCTCAACATACATATTTTTCTGTGCTGTCTCAATAGCTGCTGCTGCATCTTGCTGAGCTTGTTCTACTGCTGCTTGTGCCTCTGCCAATGTTTTTTCTTGGTCAGCTGCCGCTAAGGCTGCTGCATCTGCCGCCGCTTGTCTTGCTGCCGCTGCGTCTGCTTCAGCTTGTGCTTGTGCTGCTGCAGCATTTGCATCAGCTTCTCTTTGAGCTGCCTCAGCTGCTATAGCGGCTTCTTCTTTGGCTGCTGCTACTGCTGCATTTGCTGCTGCTAAATCAGCTTCTGCTTTCTCTTTTGCCGCTTTTTCAGCCTCTGCTTGCGCTGCTAAGAATGCTTCATACTTTGCTCTATCTTCTGCATCCGCTTCTGCTGCTGCTTTTGCCGCTGCTAGATCAGCTTCAGCTTTTTCTTGAGCTTCTTTTGCTGCTACTATTTCAGCCTCTTTTTCTTGTTGTGCTTTTTGAAGAGCCTCTATAAGTGCGATCTTTTCAGATGTTAGCTTATCGGCTTCCACTTTTGCCGCTTCTGCTGCCGCTCTTAATTCAGCTTCTGCTGTTGTGTTTACTTTTGAGATAGCTGCATCAAGGTTTCCTGCTGCTTCAGCTGGTGTCCCATCTGAAATAGCACCCTCTGCATTTTCAGCATCTCTTACTGAGTTTTCTGCAGATGTTTGTGCTACAACTTTTGCTGCGACTTTCGCTTGAGGATTCTCTTTGTATACTTCATCTGCAGCTGCTTTTGTTGCAGCTGTTACTTTTTCTGCATCAAGTTCAACTTCACTAGTAGCTCCATCAAAATTTTCAACAATGGCATCAAAAACACTACTCATAGTTGAGTTTACATCAGTACCATCATCTGCACCCGCAACTGTTACTGTTGCCGAATGCACAAGAACTTGAAGTTGTGTCTGTTTTGCTAAAACTGCTTGAGCATTTTCACTTACCTCGTTGTATGGGTCAAATGAAGTAAGGTTTACATCTACATTTGTTAAACCCATTGCTGCTTTTACATTTGCTTCTGCATCTTCTGCTGATTTCCCACCTTCAACGAGAGATTGGATTGCTGAAGTTAAAGGGGTAACTACACTTGAACCAGCTGGAGCTTTTAGTGAACCTGTAAAAGCTTGTCCTGTTGAGTTATCGACACCACCTACTAAAAGTAATGGTCCTGTAACTGTTGTTGCTGGAATCTCAAAGAGTCCTTTATCATCAGTTTTATCAAAAGGTTCGCCCTCGTCACATTTATTATTTGTTGGGTTACCATCTACACAAACTGTTGAACCAACTAAAATACCGTCAATTCCTATACCACTATATGTTTGTGCTACTGCTTTAGTGACTGGATCATCACTCCCTCCCCCTCCACTACTACATCCTGTTATCCCTAACAGTAGTGCTGTACTTAGTGATAACAGTGTAGTTCTTAAAGTAAACTTATTCATGAACTTATCCTTTAAAGTTAAGATTTATATGCTTATATGTTACTCTTTTGGTGTCACGTTTGGCGTCACATTTTTAGTAAATTTTAAAATTTAATGATAAAATGTCTCTATGAAACAAATTGTAACACTATTATTTTTCTTATTGCTTCATTTATCTTTAGATGCAATTACACTAGATGAAAAGAGCTCTAACATAGATGTTCTAGCCAACTCATCTATACTCTATGATGGAACTAACTCCCTTTTTTTTGAAGACATAAAAAAAATGAAATTTCAAAAAAATTCTCTCTCAACTATAAATCTTGGCATAGCACCCGATACAGCTTTATGGATTCGATTCACACTTCAAAACTCTACTGATAAAGTACTATACAAGACTCTAGAGTACGCAAACCCCGAAACTGAGGACATAGATTTCTTTAGTGACAACCAACACATAAAAGATGGAATGTTTCACCATGGGAAAAACCGTAAAACCATAAACCCAGTATTTGAAATAGAGTTGCAACCTTATGAAGAAAAGCTCATCTACATTAAAGCCCATTGTAAGATTTCAACTATGATTGCTAAACTTACATTATGGAATAATGTAGATTTCATACATCAAAACTTTGAGCATAAACTATTTGTTTTTCTATTTTTCAGCGTTATTACTACGCTATTTCTCTATAACCTGATGCTTTATATATTTACTAAAGACATGGCATATTTTTATTATATAGCATACCTATTTTCTATGATGCTTTTTCAGTCTGTTTACTTAGGAGTTGCTCAACTTTATTTCTTTAGTAACGAGGTCTCTATCTTTATCACTAAGGGTACCATAGGCTATATTAGTCTACTTGTTATCTCTATAATTCTCTTTACTATGGAGTTTTTAAACACCAAACAGTTTAAAAAACTACATAAATTTTTAAAATCTTATCTTTATATTCTTCCTATCATCACCATTCTGAGTTTTAATAACTTTCTTTTTGATTTGCATATTATGCTAGTGTTTTTTCCACTGGCGTTTATGCTTATATTTACAAGTATATACGCATATATTAGTGGCGTTGAAGAAGCTAAATTCTACTTAGTAGGTTGGAGTGCTTTAATCATATCGCTTGCTCTTTCAGTCTACCAATCCATAGGTGGAACTCTAAACTATAAGTATATGAACGAGTTGGCTTTTATGTTTGAAGCATTTATGTTCTCAATAGCATTAGCACATAAAATAAAAATCATAACAAGAGCCAAACATTTAGCCGATGAAAAGCTCATTGCCTTTCAAAGAGGGGAGCAAGAACTACTTCAAAAACTAGTTGATGTAAAAACTAAAGAGTTGAGAAGTTCTTTAGAAGAAAAAGAGATTTTATACAAGGAGTTAAACCATAGAGTTAAAAACAATCTACAGATGATTCTCTCTCTTATAGAACTTCAAATCAACAAAGCTTCAGGCTCAGATACAAAAGAGGAACTTACCGTTACAAAAAATAGAATTAACTCTATAGCTAACTTATATGAAATTCTCCATCTCAAAGAAGACTCTAAAAACTTTAAAACACTTCAATACTTCACAAACATTGTTACAACTATTCAAAAAAACTTTACTCAAAACATCGAAATTACATATGATATAAAACATAACATTAACCTAGATCATTCTATCTATTGTGGCCTTATTCTTAATGAACTTGTAACAAACTCTTTTAAGTACGCCTTTAAAATAAGTGGTATAATTAATATAAATACTCATATAAAAGACGGTGTTTCTTATATGGTTGTCAAGGATAATGGTGTAGGTTTTAACACTAGCAATAGTTCTTCTCTGGGTTTAATCATTGTAGAAACACTTACTAAAAAACAGTTGCAGGGGAACCTTTTGATTGAGTCTCAAAATGGTGTTTGTGTAACTATCTCATGGAGTGAAAATGAAAAAAGCTAACTTAAACATACTACTCGTAGAAGATGAGAGTCTCTTAGCCTTAGAGTTCTCCACCTACATTAAAAATTGTGGATTTAATGTAGTGGACTATGTAACAAACTCTAAAGACGCTATTAAAATTGTAACTGAGAATGAAATTAACTTAATTATTATGGATATAAACATAAATGAAAGTATTGATGGCATAGATCTTTATAAACTTCTTAACACCGATGCATTTGTTATCTACCTCACAGCTTATAAAGATGATAAAACAATTGCCAAAGCCATTGAAACTGATCCGCTTGGTTACCTTACAAAACCTCTTAGCAATGGTGAACTTAAAGCTCTCTTACAACTAGCGGATATGAAAGTCGCTAAAGAGTTAAATAGTAAAACAAAGAATTTTAAACTTTCAAAAAACTACTGTTTTGATCTAAAAGACGATGCTCTTTATTATAAAAAAAGATTTGTAAAAATTAGCACTAAGAAGATAGAGCTTTTGAAACTTCTCATAGAAGCCGATGGGCAAGCTATAAGTTTTAAAGCTATAGAAGATGAAATATGGAAAGATTCCTCTCCAAGCGAATCAGCTCTTAGAACACTTATCTACAGACTGCGTGGCGAATTAAAAGAAGATGTAATTGAAAATGAATTGAATTTTGGGATTAAGTTAAAAAAAGACTCTTCTCCAGATACCTGCGGCACATAATCACTAAAGGTGGGCTGCTGTATTCCTACCCTGACCCATTATCCTTAACGACCATTGCACAGGTCTAAAGAAGAGAACTGACATTATAGCCAGAAAGTCGAATTTTTCAAAACTTTTTAAAACTTTTTAAATTTTTATGGAATTTATCGCTTTTTGCATAGCTTTTACATACGAAACATAATCGAACAAACTATCTTCACTACTAGCAGCATGTTCTATCTCTTTTGCCATTAATGAGAGTTCATTAAACCTAAGATTTGCTGCACTCCCTTTTATCGAGTGTGCACTTGCTCGAATACTAGAATAATTTTTCATCCCTATCTCTTTTTCTAAACTGCTAAGTAGTTCTGGTGTTTCTTCTAAAAAGCTTCCGATTAAAATAGGTATATGCTTAACTTTTAGTCCTATCTCTTTTGCAATGGCTTCATGATCTAAGTTCGAATAATCTGGATTGGTGATTGGCATCTATCAATGTCCTTAAAATATTTGTACTATAATATCAAGTATATTTTAAAATTATACTAAAAGGAAAAAATTGCTTTATATCGTTACAGCTCTAAAAAGCGAAGCACAAGCTTTTGTTGATAAATACTCTCTTACAAAATCAAAGCTACAGAACTTTACTATTTTTTCTAACAAAGATATGATTTTGATAGTTAGCAATATAGGAGTAATAAACGCCAGGCAAGCGACTCAAGCACTTATCAACCAGTATGATATTACAGACGATGACACCTATCTCAATATAGGAATTTGTGGTGCATCGGTCAACTACACTATAGGTGACTTGTTAGAAGTAGGTTCTGTTGTTTACGATGGAATGGAGTATAGTTTTCATACAGATGCGACTACTGTCACCTGCGTAGATGAAGAGATCAGCGAAGCTAGCTATGAAGTAGTCGATATGGAATCGTACGGTTTTTATGATGCAGTTATACATAACCCTGCTATTAAAAACTTCTATATACTCAAGGTTGTAAGTGACCACTTTGAACCTGAAAAAGTTACGAAAGATGGAAGTAAACAGCTTGTTTTTAAGATCCTCTCCTCAAGTCCAATTTTAAAAGATCTTTAGCTCATACTTAACACTACGTCCAGCTGTACCCGCTATCTGCTCTATATAGCCAAATGAGACTAGTTCTTGTATATCTCTAAATGCCGTTGGTTTTGAGACTTTTGTCATACTCATGTACTTTTTAGTACTCAACCCACCCTCAAACTCATCTTTAGAGTACTCCAAAAGTTTATTGAGAACTTTGATTTGTCTAGTGTTTAGTTTTTCTTCATTGATTCCATTCCAGAATTTTGCTTTTTGAACAAATATCTCTACTTTTTTAAGTCCTAGTTCAACAGAAGCTTTTAAAACCTGAGTATGCCACTCTATCCATTTTGTAAAATCGTATGCCCTGTTGTAGAGAAGGTTTTGAGATTTCTCCAAAGTATCGTAGTAAGCTTTTTTATCAAGCTCTATAGCGGATGAAATAGAGAAGTACTTATACTCCAAGTGCATCTCTCTTGAGAGTATGTAGTCTGCGATGACCCTAGCAATCCTACCGTTTCCATCATCATAAGGATGTATACTCACAAACCATAAGTGTGCTTTAGCACTCTTAATATATAAGTTCTCAGAGCTATTGTTTATATACTCTAATAACTCTTCGATGTTCTGTTTAATATCTTTAGCCAGTATGGCACGATAGTGTACTTTCTCCCTACCATGATGTCCTGATACAACTTCCATATCATCATACTCACGAAACTCCCCCACTTTTATATCTTCGAACAAAGAGGAGTATCCTCCTGCAAAGAGTGCACTATGCCATTTATGAAGGCGCGCTATAGTAAGCTCTTTATGATTATGGTTACTATCTATAAGTAGAGAGGTAAGTGCATCTGTTTGATGTGTAGAGCTATCTTCACCAAGGCTAAAGTTCTTGTCTAGTCTTTTTCTAACTGATGAGCGAACACTCTCATAATTTAGTAGTTCACCCTCTATGGCGTTTGTCGCAATAATCTCCTCTATGAAAGTATCTACCGCTATGATATGCTCTTTAGATGTATCGATGATTTCAATGAGAGTTGAAAGTTTCCCTATCTTTTGAGAAGTACTATCTATCTCATTGATAAGCTCTTGTGCTTTATAAGGAAAACTAGGATACTGCTCATGTTCCCACAACCATTTTTTCATACAAACTTCCTAAATGATGCGATTATTTTATATAATCGTATCATATTTTTATACGATTATCAATAGCATGTATAATATATTATTACATTAGATCGCATATTTTAGATTTTAACTTTTGTAGCTCCTCAGGTGTAAGTTTGGTAAGAACACCTTTAGTAAGTTCTACTCTTTTTAGGTCAAGTGTGCATAACCAGTTAGCAACTATAAAACTCTTCTCTTTTAGCTTGTCTCTTGGTTGGATTTCTATTTTGTACTCTGTTTGAATATCTTGTGTTGAGAGAGGAACTACAAGCAGTGACTGATACTTAGTATCTTCAAGAGCCCTATTTAAAAAGTTGTTTTGCAAAACAACTGCTGGTCGTACTTTTCCAAACTCACTATTATACTTTTTTGCAAAGTTTACAAGATAGACCTCCCCCTGCTCTATCATATCTTCTCTCCTATATCTTCGATAACACTCTCAAGAGTATCGGGGTGATCACTGTTGAGTAGTCCCTCATTTCTCTTAAGCCACATCTGGTACTCTACCTCTTTAAGTGCATCGTGTAAGTAAGACTCATAACTTGCAGGAATCACAATACTTTTGAGTTCATTCTTTCTTTTGTCATGAACATAAAGTATTTCATCTGCATCACTAATAATTTTTGGGTGTTTTGCTATTTCATTTACTGCTACTATCATACTATCTCCTTTATACATATAATAATATACTTATAATGATATACAGCTTAAATGCTGGTTTATTCATCATCATTCCTTAATAAAATCTAACTATATACTACATAAACATTTTTTAGTTTTATCTAATATATCACTATTTAATTTATAAAAAACAAAATGTGTTAATTAGTGTAACAAAATAGAATGACTTAAATCACTCCTTAACCCTATTCATGCTATAAAGAGCTTATAATATTATTTTAGGAATTTCAATGAAGACTTTTTTACTACTTATAACTTTTGTTTTAACTCTAAACGCGACTACAATAGATGACAATGCACTCAAAAAAATGATAGGTCGTATGCTTGTCGTTGGATTTGACAGTGAGAAGATAGATGAAAACTCTCAAATCGTTCAAGATATGATAGAGTATTCGTTGGGTGGGGTTATACTCTTTGACAGAGATTATAAAGATAGAAACAGAACCAAAAACGTCTCTTCGCCCGCTCAACTCAAAAAACTCACAAGCGACTTACAAAAGTTCACTAACAAACCTCTCTTTATAAGTGTTGACCAAGAGGGTGGCAAAGTGGCTCGGCTTAAGCCTAAGTATGGGTTTTCTAAGATACCCTCGGCTCACAAAGTCTCAAGTATGAACCTAAAAGATGCACAAAACATCTATAAAACACAATCAAAAATGCTCCAAAATGCTGGAATAAATATGAACTTCGCCCCCGTTGTAGACCTCAACATAAATCCAAAAAACAGAGTTATAGTAGGACTTGAGCGCTCCTTTGGAAGCGATGTCTCTAAAGTAGTGGCGTTTAGCAAGACCATCATAGAAGAGCAAAGAGTCCACGGAGTTATCTCTGTTTTAAAACACTTCCCCGGTCATGGTTCATCTCTTGGTGATTCGCACAAGGGCTTTGTAGATGTAAGCGAGACTTGGTCTAAAAAAGAGCTTGAACCATACAAAATCCTCATAGATAAAAATCAAGTAGAGATGATAATGACTGCTCATGTTTTTAACTCTCACATAGATGACAAATACCCTGCAACACTCTCACACAAGTTCAACACAAAACTTCTTCGTCATGAGATGGGTTATGATGGTCTTATTATAAGTGATGACTTGCAGATGGGAGCTATCTCAAAACACTACTCATTAGAAGAGAGAACTGCTTTGGCTATAAACGCTGGCGTTGATATCTTACTCTTTGGAAACCAGCTTGAAGATGTAAGTGTAAAAGAACTTGTAAACGCCATCTTCAAACAGGTGAAATCTGGAAAAATTTCACAAGAAAGAATCAAAGAGTCAAATGCTAGAATAGAAAACTTACATACTAGACACTCCATCATCCAAAAGCCCATCATCTTTACTGATAAACGCATGGACTTAACAAAAGAGTACATTAAAGGGCATTATGGTTTGGATGTAAAAGATATAACTATTGAGCCAAAAACCATTGTCCTTCACTGGACTGCTGTCATGGACCTAGAGAAGAGTTTCCAGCGTTTAAACGCCGAACTTCTCTTTAGCGATAGAGCAGACATAGCAAAAGCTTCAGCCCTAAATGTTTCAGCACATTTTCTCGTTGACCGTGATGGAACTATCTATCAGCTCATGCCAGACAACTGGATGGCTCGTCATGTCATAGGTCTGAACTACTCAAGTATAGGGGTTGAAAATGTCGGAGGAGAAGCAAATGCTAAGGAGGACTTAACACAGGCACAACTTGATGCTAACATCAGACTTGTTAAATACCTACAAGCAAAATACCCAAGCATAGAAAATGTTATAGGACATCATGAATATAGAGAGTATGAAAACACTCCTCTTTGGTTGGAAAAAGATGCGGGCTATAGAACGGAAAAAGCCGACCCTGGAGATAAGTTTATGAATAATGTGAGAGATGCACTTGATAAATAGTACTTTTAGTTCTCTTGATTGGCTAGTTTTCCTAGCCTACTTTTGTGTTTTGGCGGGAAGCTCTTACTGGTTTTCTCGCTCTAAAATCACCTCTTCTCGTGAGTACTTCACCGCTTCAAACACCATGCCTACTCTGGCAGTTGCTATCTCCATTCTCGCTACTTCACAATCCGCTGCAACCTTTTTAGGAGTTCCTGAGTTCTCTTATGCTCATAACTTTACTCTTATAGGATTTTACTTCTCTTCTCTTTTAGCTGTCATATTTGTTGCTAAGTATTTTGTGCCTCGTTTTTATGAGATGAGAGCCATAACGGTTTATGAGCTTTTAGAAAAACGCTACGGTGCTTCGGCTAAACGCCAAGCAGGGGTTATGTTTCTCATAGGTCGCGTTATGGCGAGTGGAGCTAGACTCTACATCGCAGCACTTGCTATAAGCATGATACTTTTTTTAGATATCACGTTTGCACACATGATGGTTTCTATCTTTATCTTAGTTTTTGGGGCCTTAGCATACACCTATTTTGGTGGTGTTAAGTCTGTCATACTCAGTGATGTCATTCAAGCCATCACTTATGTAAGTGCTGGTCTTGTTGTACTCTTTTACCTCTACACTTCACTAGAGGGTGTAGATATTGTAAGTGTTTTAAATGCTAACGATAAGCTAGTGTTTATGGATATGTCCTTAGATAGTAAGTTTAGTCTTATCGGGCTTCTAACAGGTTGGTTACTTCTAAACATCGCAGCATTTGGACTCGACCAAGACATGACACAGCGTGTTCTTACTTGTAAGAACAAAGACGAGGCATCGCGTTCACTTATACTCTCTATACTTTTTACCATTCCCATCGTTTTACTCTTTTTAATCATCGGTGTTTTACTCTTTGTTCATTATGAACATACAGAAGTGCTACAGAGTTTTAACGGTGAAAAAATCACCATCTTTATGTACTACATCTTAAACGAAATGCCTGAGGGAATCCGTGGATTTGTAACTGTTGGAGCTATCGCTGCAGCACTCTCAAGCACAAACTCTGTTTTAGGAGCTATGGCTTCGGTGGCGGTTGAAGACCTCTACAAACCGTGGAAGCTCAAACAAACGCCAAACGCGGATGAGAAGCATTTCATAAAAGCTTCACGAAACGCTGTTTTACTCTTTGCTCTAGTTTTATCAGCCATGGCAATTCTCTCTTACTTCTGGCAGAGATACTCCGATCTCTCACTCATAGGTTTTGCTCTTGGTGTCATGGCGTTTGCATACACAGGACTTCTTGGAGTTTTCTTTTCAGCCATCTTCACATCTAGAGGAAGTAGTAAAACTGTCCCTTTTGCTTTGGTTGGTGGTTTTCTCACTGTTCTCTTCTTTCAACCTTATACATTTGGTATAACTATCGGGTTTGCTTGGCAGATAACTATAGGTACTTTGGTGGCGTTTGCTATAATGCAAACAAGTAGTCTCCACACTAAAGAGGTGTAAGCATGTCAGATCAGTTATATATAGGAGTGATGTCAGGCACAAGTATGGATGGGATAGACATAGCTCTATGTAAAA
This sequence comes from Campylobacterota bacterium, assembly GCA_034660715.1. Lineage (GTDB taxonomy): Bacteria > Campylobacterota > Campylobacteria > Campylobacterales > Sulfurimonadaceae > Sulfurimonas. The sequence goes on from JAYEJR010000151.1 coordinate 25,277, forward strand.
TCGACTCAACTAAATGCGAACTAGTTTACTTTGAAGAGTACCCTTTTGATGCAAATCTCAAAAGAGAGATTTTAGAAATCATCCAAGGGAGTACAACTTTAACACAAGTAGGAACCATCAACAAAAAACTTGGGCTAGAGTTCGCCTATGCCCTCACAAGGTTTCTAAGAGAAAAAGAGTTAAACGCAAAAGATATAACAGCCATAGGCCTGCATGGTCAAACACTATGGCATGAACCAGATGCAGAGTTTCCTTTCTCTATGCAGTTAGGTGATGCAAGCACTGTATATGCGAAAACAGGAATCAAAACCATTTATGATTTTAGAAGTCTTGATGTCGCTCTTGGTGGTCAAGGTGCTCCTTTTGCTCCCGCATTTCATCAGTTTTTATTTAAAAGTCTTAAAAAGAGTGCTGTACTCAACATAGGTGGTATGGCAAACATCACTCTTTTAGAAGAAAATCTAAGAGGCTGGGATACAGGATGTGGAAATGTCCTTCTAGATATGTGGATATCTAAATGTAAAAATGAGAAGTATGACAAAGATGGCTCATTTGCAAAAAGTGGAGAGATAAACAGAGACCTTTTAAACGCCATGCTCAATGATGAATACTTTAAAAAAACTCCTCCAAAAAGTACAGGACGAGAGTACTTTAATGAAGTTTGGCTTGCAAATCTTCTTCCTATATTTAATGTCATAAGTGATGAGGACATCCAAAGAACACTTCTCGAACTTACGGCTCAAAGCATCGCCAACGATGTTAAGAAAAGCGACATAGAACTCCTCATACTCTGTGGTGGTGGAGCGAAAAACAGCTTTTTAAGAGCGCGAATAGAAGAACTCTCTGGGACCTATGTAAAGACAAGTGATGAGATTGGTATCAAAGGTGATGCTCTTGAAGCTATGGCGTTTGCATGGCTCGCTTACAAAAGAGTCCATCAAAAAGAGGTAGATCTCAAGAGTGTCACTGGAGCTACAAAAAATGCACTACTAGGAGCGATATATGGATAGACTCAAAACTTGGATAGCGACTACACCCTACAGAGATTATGAGTTTAGTATCGCTTCTGCTGATGCGAGTTTTCGCTCTTACTACCGCCTAATAAAAGATGACAAAAGTTTCATCGTGATGGACTCCTCTTTGGAGTTAGAGTCACTTTCCCCTTTTTTGAATGTAACTCACAGGCTCTTAAACGCCAAGGTAAAAGCTCCTTATATTTATGAGCAAAACACTACTGATGGATACTTAATCATCGAAGACTTTGGAGCTAGACAACTTCTTGATGTACTAGAGAAAAGTAATTTTAAAAAGCACTACCATGGCGCCATGAATGAGATCATCAAAATGCAAAAGGCAGATGTCAAAGAGCTACCTCTTTATGACAAAGAGTTTTTACACTTTGAGATGGACTTGATGCAAGAGTGGTACTTAGAAAAAAAACTAAATACTGTACTCTCTCTGGAACAAAACAAGATGATAGAGAACACTCTAAACGCCATCTCCAATATAGTTTTAGAACAGCCTCAAGATGTCTTTGTTCATAGAGATTTTCACTCTCGAAACATCATGCTCACCCCAAAAGAAGAGATAGGAGTCATCGACTACCAAGATGCTATGAATGGGGCTATCACTTATGACCTTGTTTCTCTACTAAAAGACTGTTATGTTGAGTTTGAGAGAGAAGATATAGAAGAACTTGCCTTGGCGTTTAGAGACAAAAAAGCTCTCTTAGTCGATGATGATCTCTTTTTAAAATGGTTTGATTTTATGGGGCTACAACGCCATATAAAAGTCCTCGGTATCTTCTCGCGTTTAGATCTTCGTGATGGCAAAGATGGCTACCTAAAAGATATTCCTTTAGTTTTAAAGTACACTATAGAAACAGCTTCAAGGTATGATGAGACAAAAGAGTTAGCTCTCTTTTTAAAAAGTGTAACATCATGAAGGCGATGATACTTTCAGCTGGTCGTGGTGAGAGAATGAGACCTCTTACTGACACCCTTCCAAAACCACTTTTAGAAGTTCATGATAAACCACTTATAGTCTACCATATAGAGAAGTTAGCTGCTGCAGGGTTTACAGATATAGTCATCAACATCGCTCACTTAGGATACAAAATACCCGAGTCTCTTGGTGATGGTTCAGCATGGAACATCCAGATAAGCTACTCAGACGAGCAAGAAGAGGGAGCTTTAGAGTCAGCAGGTGGTATAAAAAAAGCACTACCACTTTTGGGAGATGAACCTTTTTTAGTTGTCAACGGAGATGTCTATTGTGAGTACAGTTTTGATGCTAACTTTAACTTAGAAGATAAACTTGCTCATCTTATTTTAGTCCCAAATCCAGAGCATAACCTCAAAGGTGATTTTGGTCTATCCGATGGTTTACTTCAAAACTCAGCCGATGATATGTATACATTTTCTGGTATAGGCTACTACTCACCACTCCTTTTTAAAGATGTGGCGTTACAAAAAAGCCCACTCGCACCCCTTCTTCGTAAAGCTACTGAAGAAAACATGATAAGTGCTGAAGTGTTTAGAAATAGATGGCACGATATAGGAACTCCACAAAGATTAAAAGAGATAAATGATGATTAAACTTATACTACTTATAGCACTAACAACTTTCGCCTCAGCAAAATATACTAACTGTACTTTTAAAAATCAGAACTACTCTGATGTCTGTAAAAGTGCTGTAAAAGGTGGTGTTTCCTACAAGTATGCAAACCAATTTCTCACCTCTTACTTCAAAACACAAAAGTTTGATGAGATAAGTTGGAAATACCTTCAGCCTAGTAAACTCGAACACCATCGCACACAAGAGAAAAAAGCAAATAATGTACTTGTAAGTTACATCCCTAAAATGGTGCAAAATATGCAAGAGTACAAAGAGGTCTATGACTATGCTGAAAAAGAGTATGGGGTAAATCGTGAGATTATCGCAGCTATATTACTCAAAGAGACAAAACTAGGAGTCATACAACCAACTCATGATGCCTTTATAGTCTTTAACACTATGGTTGTTAGAACTAAACCAAACTCTTCAAGAGAAAAGTGGCTCCTTAAGATGGGCAAAACAAACATGGCCTCTATCATCAAACACTGTTATAAAAAGAAAGTAAAACCTGAGCAGTGTAACCTTCCCTCTTCTTATGCTGGAGCAGTAGGTATACCCCAGTTTATGCCTAACAGTTTTATATATGCAAAAGCTTATAAGGGAGAAGTAGCAGACCTCACTAAAATGGAAGATGCAATAATCTCAGCAGCAAACTTTTTACATACAAAAGCTGGCTATGACACTCTTATAGACTGGGACTATATGGCAGATGTACCTAAGGTAGAAGCCCAGTGGTACGAATATGACTTCGCTAATGAAGATGCTTCTTTTGTTTATGAGACAAGTAAGAGTGGGAAAGTATACAACTGTTTTACAAAAGGTCGTGAAGATTTACAAGATATGAAAAAGTATACCAAAATGATTATGCGATATAACAACTCTTCAAATTATGCAGTAGGTGTTATGAGGCTAGCATATGAGGCACACTGCAACCTCAACTAGTTTAATCCCTCTTGCATAAGCACTAACTCTAGGCTTCCACTAACATAGTTAGCAAAGAATGTTAGTGTATCTAAGTCTGTAGTATCAAAGTCTATGCGTGACTTGTTAAGAAGTTGGAGAACACCCATCACATCTTGTTTTGAGTTAAAGATGGGAACTGTTAACATGTTTTTTGTTTCATAGCCACTTTTTTTATCTATGTTTTTAAGAAAACGGCTATCTTCATATGGATTGTTAACTATCTGTGGCTCTTTTTTTCCATATGTATCACCTACTATTCCAGAGTCTAAACCTATAACGATGCGACCTATTCCATCACTCAGTTTTGTCCATAACATCTTATCTTCATTGTCTACTATAAAGATAGAACAACGCTCTGCATTTGCAAGTCTTTTCGCCTCTTTAGAGATAAGGTCAAGTGCATTGTCCATCTCTTTGAGTGCCATTAACTCTTTTCCGAACTCTGCTATCTGGTTAAATTTTTCCATGTTTAGTTATCTCTATTTTTGTTTTTTTCTTGATTGAGGTAGACATTTGTTAGTTCTAAAAATCCACTAACATAGTGTGCAAAAAATATCATAAACTTTGTATCATCGCTATCATAATCTTCATCTTTATTTATAAGTTCTAGTATACCTATAATCTCTCTTTTAGAGGTAAAAATAGGTGCAGTGATGATGTTTTTTGTCACAAAGCCTGTTGCCTTATCTACATCTGACATAAAAGCTGGATGAGAGTAAGGGTCGTTTGCTACTATAGGTTTCTTCTCTTGAAGTGTTAAGCCAACAAGACCTTTATCACTTGGAACTACTATGCGCTCAACTCCATCAGCGATAGTTGTCCAGAAGTATCCCTCTGTTCTATCTAGTATAAAGATAGAACAACGCTCAGCTCCAATCACCGTCTTTGCATACTCAGAAATCAGTGGTAAACCATCTTCTAGTGATTTCTTTTCTAAGAGTTCACGTCCAAACTTTGCTAGTGATTGATACGTAGTTGCATATTTCATAATTAAAATTCCTCATTAAATTTTTTAGTTGTTTTAATTGTGATAATTATAGTGTAAAATATTAAAAAAGAAGGAATTTTTATGAATAAAACAACTATATGGCACAACCCAAGATGCTCTAAGTCTCGTGAGGCTGTTACTATCGCAGAAGAATTAAATGCAGATGCAGAGGTCGTAAAGTACTTGGACACGAAGCCAAATAAAGATGATCTCAAAGAGATTTTAAAAATGCTTGGGTTTGCTAGTGCAAGAGAGTGGATGAGAACAACGGAAGCTGTTTACAAAGAGCTAGAACTAAAAAATGAGACAGACGAAGAGAAGCTTTTAGAAGCTATGGTAGAAAATCCGAAACTTATTCAACGCCCAGTTTTAATCAAAAATGGCAAAGCAATCATCGGTCGTCCCTCATCAATAATCGCAGATTTTATAAAGTAGTTTTAAAACAAAGTTATACGACGACAAAGGTTCTGTTAGAGTTTTTCTATACTCACACCGTTGTCTTTGATAAACTTTGAAATCACATCTGATTGAGTGTGTTCATAAGACTTTGCATAAACTATACGCTTTATACCACTTGCTATAAGGTTCTTACTACACTCACTACATGGTTCTAATGTTACATAGATAGTTGCACCGTCGATGCTAATACCTTCACGAGCTGCCCAGATGATGGCGTTCATCTCTGCATGAATTTCATAAGTCTTACTCCACTCATGGTGATCTTTAGTATACTCACCATTCCAGTGATCACAACAATTTGTAAAACCTGCAGGTGTTCCGTTATAACCTGTACTAAGGATACGTCCATCTTTAACGATAACAGCTCCAACTTGTTTAGAAACACACTTTGATGCTGAAGCTATCTCAGTAGCAATATTGATAAAGTTTTTATCACTTAACATCTTCTATTCCACTTCTCTGATAACATTGATGTCTGCATTATGGCGAAGTCTTGCAAAGTAGTTTCCTAAGACTTGTTCGCGTTTCTCTTCCATGATAGAGTTAACTATCTGGTTTCTTACACTCTCTATGCCACCAGTTTCAGCAGACTCTATCTCTTTCATATAAAAGCTCATAAATCCACCTTTTCCATTGGGAACAATATTTGTAAAACTATTAAGTGCTGTTCTCTCTAGTAGTGATGCTAACTCTGGTGATATCTGATCATATGGAAGGAGCTGTTCATTCGTAGCAATCTCAGGAGCATAGAACATTGGATTGTCTATTTTTTCTTGAAGTTTAGTTTTATCAGCAGAGTCATAAATGATAACTACAAATGCCGAAGGGTGCTGATAGTTATCTTTGTGCATCTCATAGTACTCTTCGACTTCCATATCACTTGGCTCACTTAAAGAGGCATAAGCGATAGTTTGATAAAGTTTTTGACTCAGTAGCTTTTGCTTTATCTTCTCTTTTAAATCAGTTGAACTCATACCATTTGACTCACGAACTGCATCATAAAACTCACTAATGTTCAGGTTGTTACGAGCTGCCATCTTTTTGATGTCATCGTAAACTTCACTACTATCAACAGTCAGTTTTCTCTCATCTATCTCTACCTCTTCAAGCTTTTGACGGATTAAAATATCAGAAGCTTTTTTTGCATCGACTTTAGAGTTTTTCATCTCTGTTTTTATATCTAGAAGTGTAATAGCTTTGTCTTTAACTACGATAGCGACACCATCGTAAACTTCAGCATTTAAAAAAGTTGTTATTAAAAAAGTGAAAAGTATTTTGTACATAAATATTCCGTATTGTAAATTAAGATTTGTATTTTACCCCTTTTTAACCAACAGTTGCCTAAAGCACTTTCAAAAACATGATAAAATCACATATATAATCATCTTATTTATTTTATATTGGAATTACTATGAAACATATTTTTATATCACTTACTCTACTTTTTTTTACAAATCTTTATGCTCAAAACATTGGTAATGATTTTTACAACGAAATCTTTGGAATTAATAATGAAAAAGTAAACACCGCTATTAAAAATCACAACTTTTATAAAATCAATGCAGAAAAAGGAAACCTAGATGCTCAATATAATCTAGGTGTATCTTATGAACTAGGTCATGGTACTGAGAAGAATTATACGAAGGCAATATATTGGTATAGACAAAGTGCAGAAAGTGGATTTGATTCAGCAGAATACAATTTAGGTGTAATGTATGATCAAGGTAGAGGTATTTCTCAAGACTATAAACAAGCTCTATACTGGTATAAAAAAAGTGCCCTACATGGAAACCCTAAAGCACAATACAATCTTGGTATACTTTATGATAACGGAAGAGGTGTTAAAAAAGACTATGAGGAAGCTGCTAAATGGTATAAATTAAGTGCAAACCAAGACTATGCAAATGCTCAAAACAACCTTGCTTATATGTATGAACATGGACAAGGTGTTGTCCAAGACTCTGTTAAAGCCCTAGAACTTTACACATTAAGTGCTAGCTCAGGTAACAGTTTTGCCAACTATTCACTTGCCGTTAAATATCATTTTGGGAATGGAGTAAAACAAAACTTTTCTCAAGCCATCAAACTATACAAAATAAGTGCTAAAGCAGGTAATTCTGATGCACAAGTAAACTTAGGTAGTATGTATAAAAATGGGGAAGGTACAATTAAGGATGTTAGTAAAGCAATTAAATATTATAAACTTAGTGCTAATCAGAATAACCCCTTTGGACAATTTAATTTATGTAAAGCTTACTTTTCAGGCAATGGTGTTTTGGAGGATCAAAGAAAGGCTTTTGAACTCTGTACAAAATCGGCTCAGCAAGGTAACGATGAAGCTATCAAGTACTTAGACTTGATGAGAAAAAGAAATCCTTCATTATTCAAAAAAAAAGAGACATTGTTTAATGAATTTTAGCTAAAATTCCACTATTAAAACTAAAGGCTTTTACATGGTTGTTACTCGTTTCGCTCCTTCTCCTACTGGATATCTTCACATTGGTGGTCTTCGTACTGCACTTTTTTCTTACCTTTGGGCTAAAAAAAATGGTGGTAAATTTGTACTTCGTATCGAAGATACTGATAAAGCTCGTAACTCCGAGGAAGCGACTCAAGCTATTTTACAAGCATTTGAGTGGTTAGGACTTGAAGCAGATGGTGAGATAACTTACCAGTCTCAAAGAGATGAGATTTACGCAAAATACGTCAAACAACTTCTTGATGAAGGCAAAGCTTACAAATGTTACATGAGCAAAGAAGAGTTAACAGAACTTCGTGAAACGCAGATGGCTAACAAAGAGCGTACTATGTATGATGGTCGTTACCGTGACTTTGATGGTACTCCTCCTGAGGGTGTTGAGCCAGTTATCCGTATAAAAAGTCCTAAAACTGGTGAGATACTTGTAAAAGATGGAGTTAAGGGTGACATTAGCTTTCAAGCTGAAGATATCTTAGATGACTTTGTTATTGCTCGTGCTGATGGTGCTCCTACATATAACTTTGTTGTAGCCATTGATGATCACCTTATGGGAATCAATGAAGTTGTTCGTGGAGATGACCACTTATCTAACACTCCAAAACAGATAGTAGTATATGAAGCACTCGGGTTTGATATACCAGCCTTTTATCATGTTCCAATGATTCACAACTCTGCTGGGAAAAAACTCTCTAAACGCGATGGTGCAACTGACGTTATGGCTTATAAAGAGATGGGTTACACTCCTCAAGCACTTCTCAACTTTCTTGTGCGTTTAGGGTGGAGTCATGGGGATCAAGAGATTTTCTCATTTGAAGAGATGATTGAGCTTTTTAATCCTAAAGACATCAACAAGTCAGCATCTATCTATAATACGCAAAAGCTTGACTGGTTAAACTCTCACTACATTAAAAACACTCCAAATACAGAGCTTGCAGAACTTTTAACAGCTTATGATGTAGTGCTTACTTCACATGACAAAAAAGAGATTTTACTTGATGCTTTAAAAGAGAGAGCTAAAACTCTTAAAGAGTTATCAGAACTTGTAACTGAGATAGTAACAACTCCGATTTCTTTTGATGCAAAAGCAGTGAAGAAAGCTTTTAAAGAGGGTTCAGTTGAGATACTCAATGCTTTTGGAGCAAAACTCTCTGCAAATGAGCCTCATCTTCCAACAGAATATCATGCTATTATGGAAGAAGTTGTAAATGAGATGGAGATAGGTTTTGGAAAAATAGGTATGCCACTTCGTGTTGCACTTCTAGGAAAAATGGGTGGACCAAACATAGATGTAATCATGGCTGTTATAGGAAAAGAGGAGACTATGCTACGTATTGCAAATGCAATCGCTGCTAACTCTTAATCTGCTCTTACTTTAAGTTATTTGTTGTTAAAATAAGGTATGAAAGAAGATAAATTACTTAAAAACATTTTCACTTCAAATATCCTTTTTGAGGATAGTGTTTCGTATAGACAACTCATCGTAATTAACGCATCACTGATTTTATCAATGTTTGCGTTCTCCGCGTTTATGTATATCAACTTTTTTATCATTAAAAATTACCTTATTTTCTCTTTAGACATTTTTACGTTTTTTATCGCTCTATTTACCTTCTTGCAACTCAGAAAAAATAAAAACATTCCACAAGCTGCTCTAATATCAACCTTTTTGATTATTCTGTTTATTCTTCTTTTTATAATCGAAAACCAAAATAGAGACCTTGGTATCATCTGGACAATATTTCCAGGTTTTTTCGCCATGCTTCTCAATGGAAAAAGGATTGGTCTCGTTTTAACAATTTTCTTCTACTCCATTATGTTCTATTTGGCATATATAAACATCGGAATATGGGATGATGGAAACTGGGGAAACGTTGATCTTTACCGTTACGTATTTGCCATCATATTAGTAACTTCCGTAAGTTATATGGCGGAATCCGCTTACGAAATGTCCGATAGAGAGCTCGCCATTGTAAGAGCTAACGAGATCAAAGTGCTAGAGGAGTTGAAGAAGAAAGCTATTACGGATGGATTGACCGGCATGCATAATCGAAGATACTTTAACGAAATCGTTCCAAAAATTCTAAAAACGGCGCAAAGAGATCAAAAGTACGTTAGTTTTTTTATACTCGACATTGACTATTTTAAAAACTACAATGACCTCTATGGACATCAGTCTGGTGATGAAGCACTTAAAAAAGTCTCACAAGCTCTCATCTCTTTTGTGCAGAGAGAGAACGACCTTGTTTTTAGGATAGGCGGTGAAGAGTTTGCGGGTATTGTACACGTACAAAGCGTTCAAGATGCAGAGCAATGGTTATCTAAACTCAACGACGCGATTTTAGACCTCGACATAGAGCACTTGGAGTCTCAACTCAAGATCAAAAAACTTACCGTTAGCATAGGCGTATGCTCAAAGCTAGCGACTCAAGAACTAGACATTGACTTCTACTACAAACAAGCGGACAAAGCTCTCTACAGAGCTAAAGAGTCTGGAAGAAACAGATTGGTAGCTAGCGAATAATATGAACCCCATTCTTTTTACAGTAGTTTTAGTAGGGGTATTTGCCCTGCTCATTATGTACATTCAAAAGCGTTTTGTCTCACACTTGCATCTGAGAGAAAGAATAAAAAAGACACTCACTGTTTTTCTCTATGTCAACCTCCTTGGCATATTTCTTTATGCTCTTGGGAGATACTTCATAGACTTTCCAAACTGGCTCTATTTTCTTCTCTCTTTGCCTATTGGTGTACTTTTCTTACTCTTTTGTACGACACTTATTTACGATATCTCTCGAGTTGTTTTAGTGAGAGCGCCTCTTCGTGAAGAGAGACGACGCTTTTTTAAGCGCTCGCTCGACCTCTCCTCTTTGGTAGTCGCAAGCTCCATCACCGCAAAGGCCATCTATGACGCGAGACACGTCACTCTAGAAAAAGTGAACGTCAAACTTAGTAATCTCAAAAAACCTTATAAAATTTTACAACTCAGCGACGTTCACATCGGCGGAATCATAGACAAAAACTTTATCGCCAAAATCGTCTCAAGAGTCAACGCTTGCCAGCCCGACTTGGTAGTCATCACGGGAGACTTGGTCGACACGGACATGGACAAAGCTTCAGAGGCTCTTGGTGAACTCAAAAACCTAAAGTCAAAATATGGCACCTACTTCATAGTGGGAAACCATGAGTACTTTCACAACGTTGAAAAAATCATCGCTACCGTTAAGTCGCTGGGTATAAAAGTCCTTGAGAACGACAATCTCTACATAGGGGAAAAAGGAGAGGGCTTTAACCTCGTTGGCGTTTACGACCTCTTTGGTTACAGAGTGGAGACTCACGCGCCCAACGTCACGCTAGCGCTTCAAAATAGAGACGAAGAGTCCCCTACAGTGCTTTTGGCGCATCAACCAAAGTTCATAGAGGAAGTTCCTAGCGGCGTTGACTTGATGTTAAGCGGTCACACCCACGGTGGGCAACTCTACCCCTTTAAAGCACTTGTAAAACTTCAACAAGGATACATAAGTGGACTCCATCAACACAACGACGAACTTCAGATATACATCAACAAAGGTACGGGCTTTTGGGGTCCACCTATGCGCATAGGTGCTAGTGCTGAGATTACGGAGATACTCATTAGTTAAGTATTGTTCAACTAAAAGATATACTTCTTTTATGAATGACACGATAACACTCAAAACAATTTTCGCCCTTATATTAAAGAAAAAGCCAGCTCTTATTTATGGGCAAATCATAACTCTAATCGCTATCTTAGTAAGTGTTCCCATACCTCTCATGCTTCCTGTGATGGTTGATGAAGTTCTTTTAGATAAACCTGGAGTTTTTGTAGAGTCTATAAACGCCATCTTAGGTTCTACTTCTGCGTTTAACTACATACTTATCGTTACTCTTGGGGTTATATTTTTACGGTTTATCTACTACTTTTTAACGGTTATACTCACTAAAATCTTTACTAAAATCTCAAAATATGTGACATTTGAAGTAAGAAAAAAACTCCTACACCATCTTAAAGTCACTTCTATGAATGAGTATGAAACCCTTGGAAGTGGAGCACTTACAGCAAACTTAGTGACCGATGTAAATACTCTTGATACTTTTATCATCACGGGTGTTAGTAAACTTGTTTCATCTATCTTAACACTTATCGCCATAGCTATCGTGATGATAGCCATAGACCCTATACTTGGTCTTATGATACTTATCATTCAGCCTCTTATCATGTTACTCAGTAAAAAAATGTCGACTATGGTTGGTCGCTTAAAAAAGAAAGAGAACGATGCCATCTCAAACTTTCAAGAAGACATAGGTGAAACTCTAGAACTCTTTGGACAGATAAAAGCGAGTAATCAAGAGCAGTTTTTCTTCTCTCGTGCAGAGACAAATGCAGATAGCATTCAAAAAACTTCCAATGAATATGGCTATAAAAATGTGGCGTTTGAGCGATTAAGCTACACAATATTTTTAGCAATGTTTGAACTACTTCGTGCAAGTGGACTTGTACTCGTTGCATACAGTGACCTCAGCATTGGGATGATGTTCGCTATGTTTGGATACATCTGGTTTATCATGACACCGGTTCAAGACCTTCTAAGTATGCAGTATAGTTATGCTTCTGCAAAAGCAGCTATCGAGCGAATAAACAAGATTCTCTTACTAAAGACTGAAAAAAGTGGAACTACACAACTCACAGAAAATGGTGTCAACATCAAGCTAAAAGATATGACTTTTTACTATGGTGAGGAACTTATTCTTAACAATATATCTCTAGATATAAACACAGGCTGTAAGATAGCCCTAATCGGTGCGAGTGGAAGTGGTAAGACTACTCTGGCACAAGTTATAGCTGGATTTTATGAGAAGAAAAGTGGTTCACTTAGCTATAACTCAACCAGTGTAGAGGAGATAAACAAACACTCTCTTCGAGATAAAATATTTTTAGTGCTTCAGATGCCTATACTCTTTAACTCCACACTTCGTTTTAACATCACAATGGGTAACGAAAGCATAAGTGATGAAGAGATATACAATGCCTTGAAGGTCGCTCAACTTGAAGATATGGTAAACGCCATGGATAAGAAACTTGACACTATAGTTGGTCATCATGGTATCCGTCTCTCAGGTGGTCAACGCCAGCGTTTAAGTATAGCTCGGATGATTATCGCTAATCCCGATGTAGTCATCTTCGATGAGTCCACTTCAGCACTTGATGTTCATACTGAAACAAAACTCCAACTATGTTTAGAAGAGTTTTTAAAAGAGAAAACTGTCATCACTATCGCTCATAGACTTAGTACAGTTAAAAATGCTGACACTATCTATGTACTAGAAGAGGGAGAGATTGTTCAGAGTGGAACTCACGAAGAGTTAGAGAGTGAAGAGGGTCACTATAGTGAATTTGTCAAAAAACAGTTGATTTAAACTTAGGATAAAGTAATCTCTACTTTATCCCCTCATCACGAAGTCTTCTAAACTTACTACAAGCTCCACTACTTCCCATCTTACATGCTTTTAGATAGAGTCTTTTTGCTTTTGGTTTATCTTCTCTAATTACTCCACCTTTACCATATCTGTACATGTTAGCAAGGTTATAGCACCCCTCTATATGGCCTTTGTTACAGCTATCTGCATAGAGTTCACTCGCTATCTGAAAATCTCTGTAAACGCCACGACCTCTATAGTATGTGACACCTAGATTAAAACATCCATCTACATTTCCACCATTACATGACTTAGCATAGAGACGAGAAGATTTATAAAAATCTCTCTGGATTCCACCAACACCATTCTCATACAGTGCCCCTAGATTTGAACAAGCTTGTAGGTCTCCACCATCACATCCTCTAGAGTAAAGCCCTGCAGCTTTTTTCTCATCATGCAAGACACCTTTTCCTGTTGCATATACATAAGCAAGATTATAACAACCATCAGTTTTACCTTCTGAACATGCTTTATCCCATAGAACTATCGCTGATTTATAGTTTCCATTTTGGTATGCTGACAACCCCTCACCTACTAAGTCTGCATTGAGACTCACACTCCAGATCATCATTAACCCTAAAATAATTCCTTTCATATACTTTCCCCTTTCATTTATCTCTTACTATTATAACTCAAAACTGATGTAAATATCTTTTTGCTATAGTTATACAAATAAAACTCCAAAGGTTAGTGAATGAATGAGAAAATAGAAAAGTCAATTCTAAGTAGTTTAATATGTGACAGGTACTCACTTGGCTCACACTGGGTCTACGATGAGGAGGAGTTAAAAAACCTTCCTATAGACTGGGAAAAGTTAAACGCTCCACAATCCCTTTGGCATAGAGGTAAAGAGTCTGGTGACATGACACACTATGGAGACCAAACTCTGTTCTTAGTTGAGTTTGTTAAAAGAACACATCTTTTTAACAAAGAAGCTTACTATGACTTTTGGAAAGAGAAAATGTCTAAGTATAAAGGCTACATAGATGGTTCATCTCGTGAAGCCTTGGAAGAGATAGGGGCAAGTTCAAATGACTTAAGTATCTGTGGTCGTATAGCACCACTCCTACTTTGTAGTGAGACTAAGCAGGATTTCTTAGAAAATGTAGCTGCGTTTGTAAGTATCACTCACAACTCTCCACTTGCCCTAAACGCTAGTGCATTTTTCGCAGAACTACTTTGGTTCTCACAAAAAAATGAAGACACTAAAGCACTTATATATGTTTTAAAACCTGAGTATCCAGAGCTAGCAAAATGGATAGATGATGCCATAGAGAAACAAGATGAAAATAGCTTTGATACCATCAGAGAGTTTGGTCCTGCTTGTGGCATAGATGGTGGTTTTGCAGGAGTAATTTACTTACTTTTACAAGATAAAAGTTTTAAAGATATTATGATAGAAAACGCTCAGGCAGGTGGTGATAGCTCTGCTCGTGGGATGGTTGTAGCTATGATACTTGGACTATCGGATAAAACAGAACTTCCTGAGCACTGGCTTGCATAAAGTACAAGGACACCTCAATATAACAAAGCTTTTTAATGACATGTTGGGAGATAAGGTTGGTGACTACCTTCTGCCAGCACCTAGTTATGAAATGATGCAGTGTGAAGCTTTAGAGTATGACCCTCAGAAAAAGTCATTAGTCGTAAAAGTAGCGATATTAAAAGAGTTTCTCAATCCTTATGGAACTTTCCAAGGTGGACTTATCCTTGGTGCTATAGATAATGCTACTGGACCATTAAGTATGATGATTGCACCTCCCAATGTCACAAGAAACATTGAGTCTAAACTGCTAAAACCTATTACAATGGACTTAGAACATATCTATGTAACTGCAACACTTTTTGAAGAAAAAAAGAGACGACTAATTTTTGATGCAGTTCTAAAAGATAAAGACGAAACTATTTATGCAAAGGCTAGGCTGACAAACTGGATATTATAAGCGTATCGGTATATAATAACTCAAACTAAACTTCCCATCATCTACTAAGAAGTAGTTCTTATGGTAGATAGCATAGGGTGGGTTTGTAGTTGTTTCATAGCCACTATCAACCAACCACTCAAAATATACCCACTTTGATGAAAATGGTCTTATGATGAAAAGATTTGCTAGCATCAACGACTTAGAGATTAAAGAGAGTGATAGAAAACTCTTATGGAAAGGGAATGCTCGTCCAGACGATTATCCATCATTAAGTGAAATGGGACTTTAATTTGCTACAATTTCACAAAGGGAACAGATGCAAATAGCTACAGAAGCGTTACTAGACTTAGGTGTAAATGAAGATGGGAATATAAATGAATCCCAGCTCACTCTACTTGATTTAGAATCATCTGATGAAGAGAACTTTAGAAAGTTAGCTCTTGATAGGGAGCTTTCAGATGCTAGAGCCGAACTCTATGTCCTTCTTCGTGGTGTCAAAGCTAAAACGCAGCAGAAAAATATCATAGCCAACTACAAAGCCCTCCAAGCATTTAGAAAAAGTAACACTATTCCTCAAAAAAACCCTCCTGCCATACAAACACCAACAACTACAACAAATGGTAGTGTAACCATCTACTGTGATGGTGGATGTACACCAAACCCTGGAAAGGCTGGCTCAGGTGTAGCTATCTACAGAAACAACCAACTCTCAGAACTCTGGTATGGACTCTATGAAGATATAGGCACAAACAACACAGCCGAACTTGGAGCACTCTATGAGTCACTCAAACTCGCTCAAAAAGAACTAGAAAATGGAAATAGTGTTGAGATAAAGTGTGACTCTATGTACTCTATAAACTGCATAAAAACATGGGCAACCTCATGGGAGAAAAAAGGGTGGACTAAAAAAGGCGGTGCAATTAAAAACCTTGAGATAATCCAGCAAGCTTATCATCTCTACAATGCCATTAAAAAAGATGTATCCCTTACTCACATAAAAGCTCATGCTGGTTTTGAAGGCAATGAATTGGCTGATAGAATGACTATGTATACTATTCAAGAGAAGAGCACAGCATTTGTAAAATACTCAGACCCTATCGACATTGCTAAAATCTTAAAGATGCGAGCTGGCTAAATCAACTAGCTTTAATAAAACGATCTTTATAGCTGCACTTACGACAGAGCTCTTCAACTGCCTTGCCATTCCTAAACCCTTCTATCATCGCTTGGGCTCTACTAGAGTCTAGCACCTCTTTGAGTGGCGTTTCGTTTAGGTTTCCAAGGTTTATTACACCCTCCCCATCGAGACAACAAGGAACTATGCTTCCATCTGCTAGTATGCCGATGTGCGACTTTAGCCCATAACAAGTTCCGTCGCTATCATGAGTACTCCCCAGAGATGGCCACTCAAAGTAGTTATCGAAATTAAGTAGTACTTTTGAGGCTAAACGCAGGGATTTTGTCTTCTCTTTATAGATTGTCTCTAAGTCTATTTTTACGTCAAAAAACTCTTCTACTCTTCTGAAAAGCATAGCATTAAACTCACTCTCACTCAACACATCATCAAGATTCCAGACTCTTAAGTTTATAAATGGTTTTGGATACATCTCAAGCTTATCTGCACAGGCTTTAAAAACACCATCCATATATTCATCAAAACTAAGATTTAGAGAGTTTTTGTTGTAACTGTTTAAAGAGACATTTAACTGTCGAACAGCTTTATGAAAAAGAACCTCATGTGGCGTTTTCTCAAGATAGTATCCGCTCGTAGTTAGCTCCACTTCAAAGCCATGCTTACTTGCCAAGTCTAGATACTCTTGAAGATTTGATAAAATCAGAGGATCACCCATAACATGAAAGGCTAAAGATTTTGTATAGGGCTTTAGCTCCAATAGTACTTTTTCAAAAAACGAGAGTGACATTGTTTTTGTAGGCTGAAGTTTTGGAGGACAGAAACTACATGCCAAACCACAGATGTTAGTAACTTCAATATGAACACGGTTAAAATACATTTGTAATTCTGTTTCTACCATTTTCTTTAGAGGTATACAAGGCTGTATCAACTGACTGCAGTATTGCATGGACGTTATCCATCTCTTTCATGGAAGAGTGATAAAGGCCTATACTAACTGTTTTTGAAAACCCTACCTCATCCGTCGTAAAAATATGTGCTTCAAGTAAATCTTTTATTTTTTCAGCAATGGCGATTGTATCTTTATAGCCAATACGATGAAGTAAAACAACAAACTCCTCTCCCCCTGCACGATAGACCTTGTCTCCCTCTCTTACAGAAGATAAAAGAATCTTAGAGAACTTTTTTAAGACTTCATCTCCAACAGCATGCCCATAAGTATCATTCACATCTTTAAACCAGTCGATATCTAACATCAGTACTGCATAAGGTGCCTTATGAAGATTCTTATTTTTTATCGCCGTCTCAATATCTGTCTCGAGTGTTAGCCTATTTCTTAGTCCTGTAAGAAAATCATGAAAAGCTAAGTGTTCCAACTTCTCATTTGCTTGTTCTAACTTTATAGTTCTGAGTTCAACCGTCTCTTCTAGGTTATTTAAAAGGTCTTGTTTGGAGTCTAGCAAGCTCATTATCTTCTGTACCATCGGCTGAAATATAAATATAACTTCTAACAGAAGTATCATAAGAGTCAAGACCAATACAGCGACTTCAATACTCTGCATATTATTTAACTTCTCTTCGCCCTCTCTTTGGTATATATTTACAACCTTATTCATATCCATGAGTAAAGATTCTGAGTTCCTATCTATAAAGTTTATTATTTCAAGTAGCTCTTGGTGATTTTGAACTTCAGTCAACTTGTTAGCTTGTGCTGCATACTCCTCAACCCTATGTGCAAGGTTTATCTCACCAAAGTACATATTATAAACACTAGGAGAGAGGCTTATTGTCGTGTTATTTGGTAATTTTCCTGTTGATAAAAAAGTGTTAGCTTCTTTTAACTCTTTTGTATGCTGTTTTAAAACTTGTTCATACAGCATTACATCTGATTTTTGAATATCTGCATTTTTTTTAAGTATATTGTTAATACGATGAGCATCTAAAGCGATATGCTGGCTAAGCATACGTTGTTTTCCAGAGATATTTACAATATAACCTGTACTATCACTATTTTTAAGTATGGTATTTAGTATTAAAAAAGCTAAAACAGCTAGAGTAGCAATCATAAACAGTGCTATAGTGTACTTAAATGTCAAAGTTCTTTTTAATTGATTTTTATTTTCCATATGAACATTCTACTCTATTCTTATTAACATTCTATTGCTATTGTCTCAAACAACCATACATATGCTAAAATGCAGCTATCAAGATAGCATCTAAAGAGGGTTGAGCCTATGCAGAACTACCTAAAAGAGACAGACCTTATCAACTTCTCTCATCCAGAAATAGAAGCACTAGACGAACAGTTGGCATTTGAACTAGAAGAACACGAGTTTGATTTGAAAGAGAATTATGAAGAGCCTCTTCCTGAAGTTATCCATGCTCTTAAAACCTTTACTTGCTATAGTGAAATGATTCACAATTTTCCAGATATAAAAGAGTGAGATAAAGAAAAATTGATAAATACACAAAAAAAACTTCTAGCATGGTATGAAATGCAGGGACGCCATGAACTTCCATGGCGAAATACCGATGACATGTACCACATTTATCTGAGTGAGATAATGCTTCAACAGACACAGGTAAATCGTGTAAGAGATGAGTACTATCCTCAGTTTTTAGAGAAGTTTCCCACACTACAAGCACTAGCAAACGCCACTCAGGACGATGTTCTTGCTGCTTGGAGTGGTCTTGGTTACTACTCTCGCGCTAGAAACCTACAAAAGACGGCACAAAGTGTAGAGAGTGAACTACCAAGCTCGCAAGAAGAACTCATCAAACTTCCTGGAATTGGTCGTTATACAGCAAGTGCTATCTGCAGTTTTGGACATAACCAAGCCATTCCTGTGGTCGATACAAACATAGCAAGAGTCATTAAACGCTACTTCGCACTCTTAGAACCTAAAGATACAACTATCTGGAAAAATGCCGAAAAGTTTGTAAACGCTAAAGACCCACGACACCATAATCTCGCTCTTATGGACTTAGGTTCGCTGACATGTTTACCAAAAAATCCAAAATGTGATGAGTGCCCCTTAGAAAAAGAGTGTTTAGGAAAAACAGAACCTGAAATATACACACAAACTAAGAAAAAAGAGTATATCCCCCTTGAACTTTTTCTTGGTGTTTACATCAAAGAGAACAAAATCGCCCTGCAAGTCTCCAAAGAGAGAATGTATAAAGATATGCTAATACTCCCAACCGTAGACCCCTTAGAAGAGAACTTTTTAGGAAGTTTTAAACACTCTTATACAAAGTACAGACTGAGTGTAAGTCTCTATAGGGTAGATGAGTTAGATACAGAAGTAGTTTGGTTAAACTTAGATGAGTTAAAAAACGCACCTATCTCTTCACTGACTAAAAAAGCAGAGAAGTTTTTTCAATCTTAAGGGCACCCCCAACACCATTGACTTAAGAGAATAGAAGTTGAATGGATAGTAGCGATGATACTTGGGCTCTTTTCTAAAACAGAATTTCCTCAAGAGTGGCTAGTGTAAAATCCTAAATGCAATGAAATTGCAATGTTTTAAGCTTATACTTAATATAGTTATCTTAAATCATAAAGGATATGTCATGCAAAATCATTTAAAAAGTTTAGTTTATGTAATCTTAACTCTATTAATATTGGCTTCTTGTTCCTCTGAAGATTCACCTAATGCAACAGCTGTTTTAATTGAGGATGCTTATGTGGAAAATACTTCTGCATTTAATAGTGGGGATACTATTTCACTAAAGTATGACTTAGTTTCGAGTGGAGACAACAAAAATATTGAAATCATTTACTCACTTATCTCAACAGCTGCCAAGGAGAGTCAAACGGGTGATGAGGACAACCTAACAACTATCATTATTCCAGATATAGAGTATCATATTGGTGGAAATCAGCTAGATGTACAAACAGGTTTCAACAGCTATAATGCTAATGTAGTCTTGCCAATGGATATGCAAGAGGGCATGTACCAATTAGCCGTAAAACTAGATGGACAAAAGAGCCAAAAACTTGTGACATACCCCAACGGAAACATATTTCACGATGATGACTCTTCTTATATGGTAAGTAACGGAAATGTTCATCCTGATTTAGTGATGCACACTTATGCACTAGATGAAGATGTTCTTTTACTGAGTAAAGATAAAAGCAATGTATTATCTTCAACTGTAAGTATTTCCTCTAAATATTATGATTCTACAAACATACCTATTTCTGTTTGTATTGATATTAATGGAGATTGTAAAAGCGTAAATATTCTCTCTAGTGATGGAGTAGCTGAACCTGAGCATATAGTCGATGAATTGTATGGTTATGTAACTAACATCACATTAAACCTTGAGATACCGACAACTCTAACAAATGAGATTTTAGACGCTATAGAAAATGATATATATACTACTAAAGTTTACACTCAAGTAGATAAAAATAATGTGATTGCCGAACAAGAAGATGATTCAAACAACCAAGTATCTACACCACTGACTCTTTATAATGTCGATAATGCTCCCTTGGTAAAAAGTGATGGTGTATTGATTGAATATAGTAAAAATTTCACTCTAGATAAGATGGGCAAAACTTCAGGTTCAATGTTAACTATTAATTCTAAAGCTGGAGTTGAGATAGAAAAAACATATGCTTATACTCATGGGGACTTAAACTTAAAAATACTCTCAAAAGAGTTTAATTTTCTTCATATAGGGGTAGATGCAACCTTTATATACAACTCATTTGCAGATACTGGTGTGACTAGAAGATTTGAGTTTCTTGGATATACACTACAGGAGTATAAAGATCTAAGAGATGATATAAAGAGTGGTATAAATGATTTTAATGATATTAAAAATGAAGTAAAATCTCTCCCAGAAAATTGGAATACCACAATGGAAGCTATAAATAAACTCGACCTGATTCAAATAGCTTCAGATGCTACTGAAGCAACTAAAGAAAAAATAAACTCTGCAAATCAAAAAAAGATAAATGCCCTCATAAAAAGTAAACTCACGCTAGGCGCTCTTCGTAACTTTTCAACCATACAAAAAAAAGAGTATCAAGAGGAGTTTATGCTCTCAATAGTTCCAGTAACTGTTACAGCAGGTGCAGGTGGAGAGTATGGACTTAATCAAGATATCTCCTTACTTGGAATAACAGGGTTTGAAGTTTCAGTAGCACCTTTTGCAAATATAGGTGGTTTTGCAAGTGGTGGCGTTGGCATGCCTGGGTTTAGCGCAGGGGTAGAAGCTGCCTTTACTTTCATAGCTGAAGAACTTGCGGCAAGTGCTGACTTTCAACTATCGCTTCAAGGCGATGATACTAGTCTCTTCTTGCATGGAGAGTCAACACAACTCATTGACAATACTATAACTGGACCAAAAGGTAATATAGACTTATATGCAGAGTATACTATTCCTAAAATATGTATTAAAAAGTGGAGACATTGTGTAGAGTGGCATTGGAATTTAAGTTGTAAAAAGTACCATACGACTAAAGTGCATTACCCCTGTGGAGTTGTAACGCATAAGCCTACAAAAAATATTTTCAGTTGGAAATCTTTTGAAACAACAAAAAATATTTTGGATAAAAATGAGCAAATTTTACAAGAGCAACTTTATTAATGAGTAAGAAAACTCTTTATACACTTTTTCTCTCTCTTGCTATCTCTTTTGGTTTAATTTATCTTCTGAATCAAGATAGCGAACAAGTGCAATTTAACTTGAAAAAAGAGTCGATTAAGGTCTATGAACTTTACTATAACTCAAATATTTCCTTCAATGAATCAATTACAAAAAAAAATAGTATTGTTAGTCTTAACGCAGACCTCCATTTGAGAGTTTTTGATGTAAAGAAAGAGTATTCAATAGTTGGTTTTGAACTTTCAAATGTAGAGATTCATTTTGACAATGAAATTCTTGAAAGAAAATTAGAAAAACTTTATAGTGAACTTATTTTTATTAAAATTGCTCATGATGGTAAGTTTATAGAGTTTATTCTCCCACGAAGTAGTGATGACTTAAAAGGTCTCTTAGAACTCTTCAGTCATTTTCAAGTAGTTTTAAAAGAGGATGATTTTTATCAAACTACTGAGAACTCTTTTAGAGGAGAATATATTTCTGATTACAAGTTAGCAAAAAACACTCTTTATAAATCTCGTATAACATATTTATCTACTTATAATGAGACACATCGATATATATTTAAAAACTCAAAGAGTGAGGCAATAGTAGCTAAAGATGGTATTTGGTTAGATAATATAACTGTTACTGAAAGTGTTGTAGTAGAAAAAGAAGATATGCAAATGGCACAGAGTAAAACGACTCTTAACCTAAGTAAAATAGATAAAGCTCGAGATCATACTTTAAAAATATACACAGAAAATAGAGATATTGATGAAGTTATAAAAGAGTATAGAGAGAAAAAAGAGAATAATAAAAATCTAAGCTTTTGGGAAGAAGAAAAGAAAAGTTCACAAATACACTTTATAAGAGAGAACAATATAACTTATGAAACACTCTTAGGTAAAGTCAGCAAATTCAGTAAGATTCAAGACTATCATGAGCTTTCAAAGTACCTTAGCCTTTATCCTAACTATTCAAAAGAGATACTAAAAGTAGTTCAAAATGAGACAAGCTCTTTGAGTGCTGGTCTTATTAGTGCCTTACAGGATGCTGACACAAAGGAGTCAAAAGAAGTTCTAATTACAATTCTAAAAGATGAAAATATTTCCTCTCTAAATAGACAAAGGGCTTCCATCGCCTTAGGTGGGCTTGAAAATCCAGATGATGCCTCTATCGAAGCGCTACAAGAAATTATGGGTAATCGAGAGAGTCAAGATGATTTATCTCTATCTAATAGTGCAATTCTTTCACTTGGCAGAGTAAGCAACAATTTGGACGAGCTAAAGTATGAAGAGGTTAAAAGCCAACTTGCAAATTTAATTCTCAATGGTGATGACGATAGCATTAAGAGAATTTCCATAATAGCTGCCGGTAACTCTAATACAGAAGATTATTTTCAAGAGATTAAAGAGAGCTTTTATAGCGACTCAAATAGTGTCAAATTTGCCGCCATTGAGGTTTTAGCAAATATGAAGACTGATGAGTCAAAAGAGTTGTTGCTTCAAGGTTATGATGACTCTAACGACGAAAATGAAAAAATGAAAATTGTAAATTCATTATCTAGTCAAAAACTAGATGAAAATACAGTCTATAAGATGCAAAATGAGCTCCTTGAGAATCTAGGGTCAGAACTTAATGATGAAGTTATTAAGTACCTTTGTAAAAGCTCAGAAGAGTTCCCAAGCTCTAAACCTTATCTTGAAAAAGAGCTACCCTTACAAAATGATTCTTCTATGATAAAGCTTATTATTAAAGCTATAAGATAAGAATACATGACAAATTAAACTTTGCGATTAAGTTGCATTTCTTAAACTAGGTATGACACTATAAGTCTTTTTTTAATTCTTTCATCTATGTCATTAAGTCAATGGTGTTGGAGGGCACCTCTATAAAAGAGCCATCTTTATATCGTCATACTCCACCTTAGAGTCTAACTCCACAAAAATTGGTTTGAGACGAATCTGACCGTTTTCGCTAAAATCGTCTGGAGTGTTTCTTATCTTTATCTTTTCAACTGCCGCGTTTACGAGAGTGCATATCTCCGCGTTTGGCATAAACTTTTCTAAATCTATTTTAGGGTCTATCTCTTTTAATATCTTGAGATGATTCATAATCGTCCCCTTGCTCATGCCTCTAGCAGTTGCCAACTCTTCGATGGAGACAGAACTCTCTAGTAACTCTTTTGTTTGTATGTGAGTCGGGGTGACGCTGTTAGCCACTATCTTTTTCTCAGATTTTAAAATCGCTTCTTGCGCCGCTATTTTACTTATGTCTGTTATGCCTTCTACGCTCTGTATATATGCCTTAAATATCTCTTCAAGGTTTTGGGACGAAAGAGCAGATATCTCATCGGTAGCTTTTTGAGATGCCCCTTTGATTCTATCGTCTATATGTAAGATAAGAGGGTCAACCGCTAGAGCCAAGTCGTTAAAACCCATCAAACGCAAGCCTTCTATGTTTTTAATCCGTGAAAGCGCAACGTAGCCCTGCCCCACTTCAAAGGTCTTAGACAAATCTATCTCAGCAGAATCTAGTGTCATTCCTTGAGACTTATGGATGGTAATCGCCCATGCAAGCTTGAGTGGGATTTGCGAAACCTTAGCGACGATGTTTCCACTGTCGTTTTCCATAGTCCAATCCTCCAAAGGAGTCTTGATTAGGTGTCCATGAGAGGTTTTTACTATTGGGAACTGTGTCTCTTTGTCAAAGTCTACGACGACACCTGTAGTACCGTTGACATAGCCTAACTCATGGTTATTTTTAATAAACATCACGACCGCGTCTTTTTTCAGCTCGATGGTCTCTAAAACCAAAGAAGACTTAAATATTTTCTCAATGTTGTTAGCCTTACCTTCGGACTTGTAAGCAAAGGAGTGAGAAGGGTTTTGAAGTTTGTTTAACTCTTGGATGTTGATTCTATCTACGTCCATGTTATGCGTGTAGAGTTTTGTTGGGGTAAAGCCCGTCTCAAGGTCTTTGTGAAGTCTAGCGTTTAAGAGTTCATACGATTGAGTAGAGATGTTTCCACTTCTAATATCATCAAGTATGGAGATGAGAACATTATCGTCTTGTCTGAACTTCTCTTGCAGATAGCAAGTCTTTAGAGAGAGCTCTTTCCACGATGCAGATTGCCAAGCAAAGCGTTTGTCCTTGGGTACTTTTGAGATGGGAGGAAGCTGAAAGAAGTCCCCAGATAGTATGGTTTGAACGCCACCAAATGGCAAGTCGTTCTCTTTAAATGCTCGTAAAATTCTGTCCATCGAGCTAAATATCTCAGGAGAGACCATTGAAATCTCATCGACTATGAGAACCTTGAGTTTTGAAAACCTTGTTTGCAGATACTTCTTCTCTAGCAGAGACTCAATGTAATAATCATCTACCGCATCACGAATGCCCAAACTAAAAAATGAGTGTATCGTCTGCCCTTGTAGATGCGACGCGGCAATTCCTGTAGGTGCTACTACTGTAGGAATGATTTTTCTTGATTTGAGATAAAATATATACTGATTTAAAAGATATGTTTTTCCAGTTCCCGCAGAACCAGTTATAAAAACGTTATTGCCAGTTTTGAGTATGTTTAGAGTGCTATTTTGCAAAGGTGATAACCTTGAGTAAGTTTTGTATGATTATAGCTAAGTATTAAATCTGTGTATAATAATCAGAGCTAAAAGAAACATATATTTCAATTACGTAAAGGAGTCTCTTTGTTTTCACATAAACACCCTCATCCTCCTATCTTCTATGCAGATACAAAAAAGATTATAATGGGTACTTTGCCACCTCCGCGTTTTTCAACAGATGACTTAAAAATAGATGATGTTTTTTTCCCTTATGGTTCAAGGGATAGTAACCTATGGAAAGCTCTTAGTGATATCTTTGACTTGAACCTTATTTTTGAGAATACTCCATATGCTATAAAACAGAGAAGTGACTTTCTAAAGAAAAACCGTATTGGGATATGTGATATTGTAGACTCTTGCCAAAGAGAAAAAATAGATGCAAGCGATATTGGGATGAGCAGTGTTGTTTTAAGGGATATACTAGCTTATTTAAAAGAGTATAAGAGCATCGATACGATTGTTTTTACCGGAGGGGCTTCTAAAAATGGGCCTGAGTATTTCTTACGAAAAATCTTAAAAGAGCAAACAATCAAAATGACTTTACTCCAAGCCGACATTCCAAAGGTTCATAGTTTTATGTTTGATGGTAGAGAGATAAAAACTATCTCTTTAACTTCTCCTTCAAATGCAGCAAACAGGTTTATCGGATCAAACTCGTACTATAAAGAGCAAAAAAAGCTAAACCCTAGTTACACTACATATGACTTTAGAAAAGAGCAGTATGAGTTAGTATTTAGGGCACCTCTAAAAACCCTAGCATCACTCAGAGGGAATAAAGAGAGATGAAGTCGTGAAGAACTTTCTTTGAGTCATAGCCTTAGCTACGACGATAAGAAATTCTTTGCGAATTCGCTCTCTTTGTTCCTCCCTTTGGGCATAAGAGAAGAGCCTATACTCATCGTTACTCTTTCTTGACTTAGCTTAGGCTAGGTCTTCAAAAGAGTGCCTTGATTATAAACTTTTCTCTTGTGCTGAGTGACACTAGGGTTTTTAGAGGTGCCCTTTACTAATAACTCAAGTCAGAACTCGCTCAATGTTTAAAGTTTACCTGCATTAAATCAGGGTGTATAAAAGAGTAAGAAAGTGCTTCTTTTAACTTCTCGTTACTGATGACTTCAGGCACCATCTCGTCTGAATCTTTAAAGCTAGGGGTACAATATCCACTCTGCTTACAAACATGAGTATAGAACTCCTCCTTTGTTGGATGGGTATCGGCACAGGCATTAAAAGTTTCTCCCCATACACCCTGTTCTAAGATGGCGTTTATCACACCTATACAGTCATCAAGGTGAATGAGGTTCACTCTCGCATTTTTGAGAAGCTGTTTTTTCTTTACAAAATTTGAGGGGTTCCTGCTTCCACCTATAAGTCCGCCAAACCTTAGAATAGTTGTCTCAAACACCAGAGAGCTTTTAAATACCTCTTCGATAACATAACGAGGGTTTTCCAGACTTTTGTCACGGCAGATCGAAGTGCTACTCACAAAAAGTACCTTTTTTATGGGTGAGTGTTCTATTCTTTCTATGAGAGTTCTAAAACCCTCTATATTTTTTGGTTTTTCCAGTAGTCACATCTATCCTGCTCACTCTGGTTGTTCTCAGCACTACAGGCAATTTTTTTGATACCCTCAACGCTAAAAGAGCTTATCTTCTCTTTTGATCTCTCATAAAAAGCTACAGCCTTATCTCTGTTCTCTTGTGTATTTATCTCATCTATATACTCAGAACCCATCTTATAAAGCTCACTACTGTTGACATCTTTTGCCATCTCTATAAGTGCTCCCCAAGGGATATCATCTGAACCTTGTGTCTCTTTAGCCTCATCCGAGTAAAGACTCAAAGTTAGTAAAACCGCTAACAATATTTTTTTCATTTTTTCGCTCCTTATCAATCTTTACACAATCTTGACAAACACTTCCTAAACTCCATCTTAAAAACAACAATAATGGAGTCACTGATGAAAAAAATATTAATTGTGGGTGCAGGAATCGCTGGGCTAATGATGCAAAATAGGCTAGAAGCTTTGGGGTGTACTTCTGTGCTATGCGAACAGTCTGATGTTTTACGTGCTGAGGGAGCTGGGCTACTCCTTGGTGCGAATGTAGTAAAAATATTTAAGGAGATTGGCTTAGAAAGTGAGCTTTTATCAAAGTCGCAAGTTATAGATACTATAAAATCTATGGATAATGACAATAACCTGCTTGGAAAACTCGATTTAAAGAAAGTTTATGAGAGTAGTGGCTATCAAACGCTAACGATTTGTAGACAAGCTCTCTTTGACATTTTAGTGCAGAGTATCGATAAAGAGAGGGTTTGGTTGTCTCACAAAGTCATATCCATTAAAAAAGTCATAGATGGCTATGTGGTAGTGTTTACTAATGGCAGAGTTGAAGAGTTTTCTAAAATCATTGCAGCTGATGGGCTCCACTCAAGAGTAAAAAAACTCATCTTTAAAGATGAAGAGCTTCGCTATACAAAACAGGCTTGTTGGCGGTTTGTTGTCAATAGCCAAGAGGGAGCTAACAGTTCAGTATGTAGCGAGATGTGGGGAGATGAGAAAAGAGTGGGAATCTTTCCGTTGGTAAACAACAAAACTTACTGCTTTTTAGTCTCAAGCATAAAAGGGGGAGAGGAGAAATTAAACTTCAAAGACGTCATAAGGGAGTTTGATGACTTTGGTGGAGAGTGGGCAAAAATAAGTTCGACCCTCGATACCCAAAACACTCAGTATCTCTATGTAGAGTTAGTCGACGCAAAAAACATAACGCTTCAAAAAGATGGAGTAGTCTTTATGGGCGACTCCGCACACTCAACGACTCCAAACATGGGTCAAGGAGCGGCAATGGGGATAGAGAGTGCTTATCTATTTAGCGAACTCCTCAAAAAAAGTAGATTTGATTTTGACAAGGCAAGTTCCCTGTATGAACAAGAACGCTATGAGAGGGTTAACAGCATCAGAAAAAAATCAATGGCATTAGGAAAACTAGCTCATATAAAATCTAAAACAGCACAAAAAATACGAAACTTTATTTTAAAAGTCATACCAGACATTTTGACTCAAAAAGAGTTTGAAAAAGCAATCTTTGCATAATATATGGAACTATATGAAATACCTAAATAGATTAATCGAACCAATAAAAGAGCTAAACTTGATTTACTACAGTGAGATGTCAGTTAAAAATAATGAACTATCTGTTTTTACTCTCTTAAATAGTAGTAGTTATGTATCTGTAAGAGAGCTGGTAGCTATTTCAGAGTTAATCAACCACAAAATATATAGTGTGGTCTATACTGAAAATATTATAACTATAAAAGAAAAAATTTAATCACTACTTTTCAACATCTTCACATAATCTTGACACAGACTTCATAAACTTCATTTTGAAAATAAAAAATGGAGAAAGAAAATGAAAAAAATCTTAAATTTAGCACTTGTGTCTGCAACTGCTTTGATGGTTATAGGTTGTGGTGACACTAATGATTCTAATGAGAAAGCTTATACACCGCCACCAGTCAAAAACAAAACTCTTGGTTCTCTTAAACGCGAGGTAAGTTACTTAACAGACATTACCAATGGAATGTCTCTTTACACTTTTGATAAAGATACACTCTTCCCTACAACTACAAACTGCGATGCAGCTTGTCAAGCCATTTGGCCTATTTTTACTGGTTCAAACACTGCGAGTACGGATATAACTGTATTTGATACAAACACTAGTCACTTAGCTTACAGACAACATCCTATGTACTTTTTTAAAAATGATGCAGTAGTTGGTGATGTAAACGGAGACAATGTAAAAGATGTATGGCACCTCATCTATGCACCTGCTGGTTCAAACGATACTCAGACTAAGTTCTCTAGCTCTGCAAACAGTATGACTCAAACATTTTTAACAGGTAAAGATGGTATGTCTCTTTATACTTTTGATAAAGATGACATTAATGAGAGTGTCTGTTATGGAACTCCCGATACGATGCCACTTGGAAGTTGTGAAGCTAGATGGCCAGTCTTTTATACTACGGACTTTACAAACTTACCAGAGGGAACAGAGGCCTCTGACTTTGGTACGATAGATAGAAACCTAACAAAAGCACTTAAAGATGACAATGGCGAACCTCTAGCGACAAAACAGACAACTTACAAAGGTTTACCTCTTTACTACTGGTTCCAAGACTCTAAGGCTGGCGATGTTACCGGTGACTGGGTAGGTGGTGTTTGGCACCTCATAGAACTCTCTGCACAGAAGACTTCATCAATCACTCCTTCACCTTATACTGCCGCAGCCGCTACTGCTGGAGAAGCTATCTTCACAGACCCCGCAAAATGTTCAAGCTGTCATGGTGCAGATGGTCAAACGCCACCGCTTGGAGTTGACAATGTAATAGCTAAGTATGGCGACGCAGCGTTAATAGAGCAAAAACTTCGCGATATGAGAGACAACGGAAATCCTAACAATAGACACTCTGCAATGGTGAATGTAGCAGGTGGGTTGTCAGATACAGCTATCACAAACCTTAGTGCTTTTGTCGCTACTTTAAAAAAGTAAAACAAGATGAAAAAGCTACTACTGCTGCTATCTACTATCACCCTTCTTAGTGAAGGATTGATGGCGTTTGAGATGGGACAACTGAGTCTTGACACTCCTAATGTACTCAAAAATGGGGAAGGCTCTTTTGGGATTCGTCATAGGTTTTATGGGGAGATAGATGACTTAGATAAGTTTTTTGGTACCGATGATGGCGGAAATATGTACTTTGCACTTAAGTACTCACTCTTTGACAA